>NZ_NOIW01000165.1:0-8090 GCF_002708645.1 Sphingobium sp. IP1 | reverse complement strand
CCCCACCCCCTTCCCTCCAAGCTGGCCGCGCCCTCGGCGAGCCTGGTCGGTCTCAGGCATCCAGGCCGTTACGATGGACGTCGACCGCTTGCCGCGCGAACCACAGCCTGGCCTGGGGAAACGCGATCTGGCGAAAATCTTGCGGGCGGAAATTACGCAGACCTGGCGATCAGAACAGGCTGAGCTGGCGCGGTGCAGCCGGCGCGGCGACCGGGGGCACTTCGGCGGGCTGTCCGACCAGCGCCGGCGCATGCATATTGGGAATTGGAGTGATCGGTCCTCCTGTCACCTCATCATCGCGGACGGCGGCAAGACGTGCGTTCCAGCCTCCAAATATGTGCGCGGGCGTGAACCAGTGTTCGGCGATTTCACCGGACAGCGAATTACCGACCATCAGATGCGCCGGGACGTGCAGAAGCGACAACTGGCTATAGGCCATATGGACCGCGCGAGGGTCGATATCGATGGCGGTCACATGGAGGTGGCGCTGATAATTGATGCCGCGCGCTTTCATGGTTTCAGCCAGCGCAATGACCATGGAGCCCGCGCCGCAGGCAGGCTCCATGGCGCGAATATAGCCTCGCTGGTCAATGCGCGCGCGCAAATCGGCCTCATCGGCAAAGGAGACGTCGGCCATCATCTGACAGATGGAATAAGGCGTGAAAAATTGGCCCCGCGCCTTGTTGTGCAGTTCAAAATCGTGAAACAGCGGACCCAGCACGTCCGATATTCCCGCTTCGAGCGCGTTCACAAGTTCGGCCAAGACGCGCGGAAAGAGGTCGACGACATCAGAACGATACTGCCGCACGATTTGCAGATAGCGGGCTTCCCTTCGGTCGAACTGGGGCCGGTCGACGCTGTTGGCCATGGCGATCGCCATGACCTCCATGCAATCGCTAAAGACGGTATAGAGATCATGGCGCGGCTGGCTGCGGCAGAGCAGCGCAGCCATCGCCTTGCGACGACGTTCGTGCATGCGATCCTCGGACATGGGGAATTGGGGGATGCCGCCGTCTCTCGGGCAGCGACGGGTCAGCGGCGGCCCGCTCGGGCCGCAGGCCGCCCGATCCAGTTGATGGGGCGGCCTGCTTGGCGCCGAAAACTATATTTTGGTCATCGCCAATATTGCGTCGACAACCTCGACCGATCGGTCGATCGGAATGAACAGGCGGGTCTTGTACGCAATGACCTCGCTGAACACACCACGCGCTTTCAGTCGCTCGCGGTCTTCGGACCGGTAGCCGCGGATTTCCAGCCTGCGTGTGCCGTTCACCATCGCGCTCTGAAGCGTGGCACCGCCCAGGCCCGGGATTGCAATAGCCGACCCCTTCTGGGCCGTTCCGCAGAGCTCCGCCGCATTCAGCTCGATGCTGCCGTCAAGACCGAATGCGGTTTCGAGTTCGGCCAAAGCCAAGGGCGGAATGAGGCGCCCCAGGATCGAGGCCCCCTCGCCGTCATCGATCCGCCATACGCGGACATCGTCTTGTGGAAGCCTGTGCCACACCGGTAGCAGCAGCCCGGTAGCGACGTTGACAGTCTCGATGTCGACCTGAGCTTCCGCCTGCGTCGCCTCAGCCTCCCAGAGCTGCTGGAATTCGTCGCGGTCTATCCGCTGCCATTTGCTGTTCCACAGAGCGGCTTCATGGATACGGGATGCGCCCGTCGGCCGAACGAGCTGGCACATAGGGACGATGCGCCCTTCCTCGTCGGTGATCGACCAGGATGGCACCTTGAGCGCAATCCGCTTCGACCGAGGATTGTAGAGAAATGCGATGTCGGCTGTTCCATCCCAGATCTGCATGAGGCGCTTCCAACGCATGACGCGCGGCCGAAGATGGAGTTCGAGCCGCAACAGCCTCGTCTGCGCGCCGCTTACCGGATCAGTGCGCAAAACCCGTTCGGATTTGACGATCAGCCGTTCGGCCCGGATCGTCTCGATGCCGACATCCAGGGTTCCGGCCTCACGCGCGGCATCGACCCGCGCCTGGATCAAGCCCATATATTCGTCGAAGATTGCGTTCTGTGTCGCGATCCGAAGCGCCAGGATGCGATTGAGCCAGCGTTGGATCGGCGGCAGCTTGTCGACGAGCGATCCCTGCTCGTCGGTCAATTTGAGGCCGGTGAGGTCGACAAATTGCGTCATGCTGACGCTCGAAAGCTTGCCGCCGTGGAGCAGATGATACCATTGGGTGAGCGCCTCGCGCGCGTAATCGCTCTCCAGGTTGTCGGCCGGATCGAAGAGATTTTGGCCGCCGGTCTGCCGTTGGCCCCGCGTCAGTGCACCGAGGCTGTCGAGACGGCGCGCGATGGTCGAAATGAAGCGGCGTTCGCCCTTGCAGTCGGTAGTCACCGGGCGAAACACCGGCGGCACGCTCTGGTTGGTGCGATGGGTACGACCCAGCCCCTGGATCGCGACATCCGCGCGCCAGCCCGGCTCAAGCAGGAAGTGGATGCGCCGCTTGTGTGCAGTCCGGCAATCCAGATCGGCATGGTAGGAACGACCAGTCCCGCCAGCATCGGAGAACACGAGAATCGGCTTGCGGCCGTCCATGAAGGCCTGGGTCTCGGCAATATTGGCGCGCGCGCCACGGCGCTCGAGCTTCTGGCGCCCATCGGGGCCAACCACGATCCGACGCGAGCGGCCCGTCACTTCGGCAACAAGATCAGTCCCGAAATGCGCCAGCAGGGCGTCGAGGGCGGCCGGTAGCGGTGGCATCGCGCAGAGGTCTTCGATCAGCGCGTCGCGGGCAGCGATGGCCTCGGCGCACTGGACCATGTCCCCGGCATCGTCGCGCAGCGGTTCGGAGCGGAGCGAGCCATCGCTTGTCGTGAAAACGCGCATCTGCTGGATCGGAAACGCATTTTTGAGATAATCTATCATCGTCGCCAGGGGCGAGAGTTCCAGATCGAGATGCGCCCGCTCTTGCGGAGACAGGCCGGCTAGGCGACGGTCGAGAATGGCTTGGGATGTGGTGACAAGCTGCACGACCGCGACATGACCGGCGGCAAGCTCAGCCTCGATCGCCGCGAAGAGGGACGGCATCTTCATCGAGATCAACACGGCCGACCAGAACCTCTGTTTGGAACTCTCGAAGCGGCTGAGCGCCGAGCCCTTGGCCATGGCGTTCAATGTCCGACCGGACGCACGATCGACGATATTGGCGGCCTCAAGCGCGGCAGAAACACCGCGGTGGATCACTGCCCAGGCATTCGCATAGGCATCGTAAATCTCGACCTGGGCTGGGGTCAGCCTATGTTCGAGCGGGTCATATTCGACACCGGCAAAGCTCAAGGCGCGCGCTGTATAGAGACCCATCGCCTTGGTATCGCGCGCCACGATTTCCATCGCGGCGATGCCGCCCTCCTCCATGGCGCCCAGAAAGTCGTCGCGGTTGTGGAAGGCGGTGCCTGGTCCCCAAAGGCCGAGGCGCGTGGTGTAGCTCAGATTTTCGGGCTTGGTCGCGCCGGTGGCCGATACATAGATAACGCGGGCACGCGGGAGCGCGATCTGGAGGCGAACCCCGGTCAGGCCCTGTTCTGACCCTTTGGCAGCGCCGAATTCCGTTTCCGTGCCTGCGGCGTTGCCGAGCGCGTGCGACTCGTCGAGCAGAATGACTCCGTCGAAGTCAGGACCCGCCCAGTCGAGCAGTTGCTGAAGCCGCGACGCGCGATCATGGCGTTGGGACCGAAGGGTCGTATAGGTCAGGAAGATGATGCCGCTTTCCATCCCGATGCGGGTCCCTAGAGGAAAGGCGTCGAGCGGCTGGATGTCGATCGGTATGCCGCCGAGCGCGCTCCAGTCGCGGCGGGCGTCCTCGATCAGGGCGGAACTGCGGCTGAGCCAGATCGCCTGGCGACGCCCGCGATTCCACTGATCGAGAATGATGCCGGCGCCTTCTCGACCTTTGCCGACGCCGGTTCCATCGGCGACGAAATAGCCCGTCCGATAGACGGCGCCATCGGGATCTTCATGAAGCTGGTCGCCGGCACTGTTGGGCGAAAATGTCCCCTTGAGGTCGCGTTCGCACGCCTCGCCCGCGTGGATGATAGTTTCGAGCTGCGCGTCGGAAAGGGCGGCAAAGGCGTGGGCCTGCAACATCGGGCGATAGCTTGGGGCTGGCGGGAGGACCGAAGCCATGGCGACGGACTCGACCAGTTGGTCGGGATGCGGCCTCGCTCCTTGGATATCTATCCTTGCCAGGCGCCAGGGAGCATAATGGCCGATCGGATCACCGGCGGGCAATGGCGTGTCGCGGATCTGGTAGATGACGGGCTTCGCGCTGCTGTCGGCCGCTATCCGATCTGGCGCAGCAAGGACACGCTTTTGCAGCCCGCCGAAAATGGCGGAGGGCGATAACATGGTCGCCTTGCGAACCGTGACGGGAATGACAGCCGGAGCAGGCGGCTGGGGTTCGGGATCAGGCGATCCAAGCCGCGGCGGAATTGCAGAAACCAGTGCCGCCGCCTCCTCGATCGTCTGCGCCGTGTGACGTTCGGTCGTGCCTGTCCAGCCCTTGTCGAATATCACGAGGCGGACAGCGATGCTGGTCCCGTGCTTGGCGTAGGGATTGCCCAGGATGGTGATTTCGAAGCGGGGCGCCACCGTCTCGCAGACCATGGCATAGCCTGTGGCAGCCGTGCCATCGGCGGCAAAATTCGGAGGCATGATGGCCACGCAGCGCCCACCCGGTGCGAGGCGCAGAAGCGCAGCGCGCAGATGCCGGGCACCGGCGAAGCGGTCCTTGCCCCGTCCGTCGCTGCGGCTGAACGGCGGGTTCATGAGGACGACGGTCGGTGGAGAGCCAATGGCGGTCAGATCGTTGATGAATTCGGCGTCGTGCGTTGTGACAGGAGAACCGAGCAGCCTGCCGAGCAAATCGGCACGGCCCGGGTCCCGCTCATTGAGGCTCACGGCGGCGCCCGCTCGGATGGCGTGGACAGCCAGCATTCCCGTACCGGCAGAGGGTTCGAGCACATGATCATCGCTGCTGATGCAGGCCGCCTGCGCCGCGAGCCACGCCAGCGAAATCGGCGTGCTGAACTGCTGCATCTCCACCTGATGCTCGCTGCGATAGGTTTGCGTCGGCAGTGCCCGCTCGAACCGGCGCAGCGAGGAGAACGCCTCGGGACCGGCGAGTTCGAGGCCGAAGGCGGGCGGGGAGGATTTGAGCAGGATGACCTGCGCGGCTTCGAGGGCGTCATAGGCGTCGCGCATCGACCAGGCGCCGCTCGCGTCCGACGCCGCAAAGACCTCCTCCATGAGGCGCGTCAGGTCCTGGCGCCGGACCGGCTGTCCTTTGCCAAGAAGGCCGGCAAGATGTGTGGCGACAGCGATCAACTGCGTGGATTTGGGGTTCTCCGGCTCGTCGGGGAAAACGAGCGCGAGCATCGGTTGTGTCATGGCAGAACTCCGGAGTGGATCAGGCCAATCGCGGCCCACCGCCCCACTTCCCCTTCCCTCCGTGGGGCAGAGGCGTGGGACATGGACATGGCGCGGAGCTTGATCCTTTTGGGTGCGGGCGGCCCTGGGATCAGGCGTCTCTCTGATCGCTGTCGTCTGGTCCCAGCAGAATTACGGTGATCGACGGCTTGTCGTCTGCCGGGTGCTTCCGGCTGTCATAGGCAATGCGGCCGCCGCGCCCGATGGTGAACATGTCGAAGGTCGGCGACATGCCGCCGTTGGCGTTCGAGATCATGGTGCCGTTGTCATGATATTGGATATCGACGAAGCGCGGCGGCGCGCCACGACGGTAGGCGCCAAAGAAGATAGTCATGCGCCTGCCATCGGTGGTTTTCATACTGATCGTGAAATCGCCGTCGGGGATGTCGAGCGGGAATGTGGGAACGTCGTTGAAGCGCGCGAAGCCGATGGCCTCTGCGTCACTCGCCCTCATGACGGGAAGTTGGGTGATATCGGCCATGTGACGGCTCCGGCATATGGGAGCAGGAACCCGGTGAGGGTCCGCCGGAAAAGACGTGGCCGCAGCATGAGGCTACGGCCACGAAGATCGGACTCTGAATCAGGCAGCCTGCGGAAGCGTGCCTTCTTCGCCCGCGCCGTCCGCACCATTTGTCGGATCGCAATGCAACTTTGCCGCAGGCTTCTTAAAGCGCATCGCATCGGGCACCCAGCGCATTGCGGCTTCGCGGATTTCAGGCTCAAGCGGCACGGCGCCGGCGAACATCTTCTCGGCCGAGGTCGAGAGATCATGCTTTTTCGAAGCGCTGTATCGGAGTGCCAGATCCTTTCCGCCGACCTCTTCGATATGATCAAGGATCGCGGCCTTGCCGCTCAGCCGGTCGAAATAGTTTTTCGCTGTCGGGCGCCACCAGGCGGCTTCATCAATGTCGAACCTGCCGCCGAGATGATTGATAAGGGCTTCGCCCTCCCTCCCCAGGACCACAGGCCGAAGCGTCCGAGCGACGGCGCGGGCGAGCCATGCTGCGCGGGCTTCGTCGGGAAGGGCGCAGAAAGCATCGTAGCGCTGCGTGACACTCCCGGCATTCATCCAACTGCGGTCGAGCGCGTCGTCGATCCTGGCCCATTCCTCGGCCGCGATCGTCTCGCTGTGGAAATCGAGCAGCGCCGAACCAGGCTGGTCGGCGGTGAGTTCGGTTGCAAGATCGGCAGCGTCATCGGTGCGCCTTGCCTTGTCGACCATCCAGAACGTACCCAGATCAAGCGCGAAACGTGGGTCACTGGCGATATGGACCCGCAGCAACTCGCTCTTCATCTCCGCCAGTTCCTGGGCGAGCCGAAGGCTGTAGGTGAGCTTGTCCCGCGGCGAGGTGGCTTCGGTTTCGATCGTCCTTTCTTCCAGGCTGTCAAAGCTCGCGCGCGCTGCGGGCGGTTCCTCGGCCGTAGCGACGTATAGCTGCTCGTGCAGACGCGGCTGACCGTCATGGCCTATGACGACATAGGCAAGAGCGCCTGCCTTCTGCTCGTCGGTCAGGGTCGGCGCGGGCTTTTCGATCGAGCGATACTCAGCCTCAAGCAGTTCGATGCGGTTGGCAAGCGGAGCAGTGCCTTCGTCCCCGGCTTCCTCATAAGCCTCGTTAGCGGCTTCAAGCTCGGTCTTGATTTCGTCGAGGCGGCTCTGCTGCTCATCAGTGAGAGGTGGCGTCTCACCCTTGAGTGGCCGAAGGTCCCAGGTATCATTGTAAGTGACGTGGGTGGTCGGCAGAACCCGAACTTCTGCAAAACCATCGCGTTCGCGCATTGATTCGGCGGCACTGGCGAGCTTTTCCGCCGCGAGCCGGTTGAGAAGGTCGCCGTCGATCCAGCGCTCGGTCGTCGAATCGGTGAAGAGATCGGGGTCGATCCGCCCACCTGCTTCGATATAGGCGGCGCGGCCGACCAAAAGCGCCTTGGGATCGTTGCCGACATAGGTATTCTCGGCCAACTGGCGTTTGATCTCATTGACGTTGCTGCGATACGGGCCGTCCTTGAGCAGTTCGAAGACTTCGGCCTGCTTGATGCGGTCGCTGTTGCTCGCATAGGCAACGGCGATGTTCAGCGTGATCTCGCTGTTGCGCAGGGCGTCGAATATCGGGTCAGCGAGATCGGCAAGGCGCAGACGGCTCCGTACGAACCGCTCGGTGAGGCCGAAGCGCTTGGCGACATCCTCCGGGGTCTTGGCCTCGATCTCGATGATATCCTGGAACGCCCGGCAGGTGTCGGCGGGATTCATGGCCAGAGAAAAAATATTCTCCTCCAGGCTGGTCTCGATCACGTCCTTGGCATCGCCCAGAACGAGGACGGCGACCTGATAGGCTGGATCGAAGGCGCCCTTCTCGATCAGGCGATGGACCGCATCGAGACGGCGGCCGCCTGCGATGATGCGGTAGTGGCCCTTTTTGCGGGAGACGGGAACGCCGATGAGATTTTGCCGCACGCCCTTGACCGCAATGTTGGCCTCAAGCTGCGCATCGGCCACGGCGTCGCTCACCTTTCTGACATTGCTGGGCGACTTGGTGAGATTTGCCGCCGGTACGAGGATGGGAAGTTGGGTCATGAGAATAGTCTCCTGACGGGGGCGGCCCGATCATCAGACCACTTGCCGCCACCACTTCCCCACTCCCTCCCCTCC
>NZ_NOIW01000164.1:0-8100 GCF_002708645.1 Sphingobium sp. IP1 | reverse complement strand
ATGCTGGCACGGGCCGACAATCGGTTCGGCTATCGGCCAAAGCGTGTCGCGGCCGACACCGCCTATGGCAGCGCTGCGTTCCTGGCGTTCGTCACCGATCGCGGCACCATCCCGCATATCCCGGTGCTGGAACGATCCGAACAGACCAAGGGCAAATTCCCCCGCGAAGCCTTCCGCTATGAGCGGGAGCAGGACCGCTATGTCTGCCCCGCTGGGAAGATACTGCCCTTTCGCGGTGCCGATCGTCGGGCGGGCTTTCTCCGATACAGCGCCAGTCCTGCCGATTGCCGCGCCTGTCACCTCAAACGGAAATGCACCGCAGGCAGCAACAGGTCGGTCACGCACAGCGAATATGAGGACGTGCGTGAGATGGTGCGCGGCGAGATGCAGACGCCGCTATTCAAGCGGTCGATGCGGCTGCGCCGGGGTGTCGAGCGGGTGTTCGCCGATGCCAAAGGCAAGCGAGGGCTGACCCGCCTGCACCTTCGCGGACTGCGCGGTGCCGAAGAAGAGTTTCTGTTGGGCGCGGCCATTGCCAATCTCGTGCTGTTAGCCCGCACCGACGCAAGACCGGCCCGGAACCGTCGCCCGCCCCCGGTGCCGGAACGCATCGAGCGCATGGCCCGGATCAGCCGTGGCCGGTTCGAGCAATCCTACTACGCGACGATCTTCTGACGCCGGTTAGCCGGGTTCGCGCTCGGCCGCAGGGAAGTGGCGATAGAAGGTAGAACGGCCGACCTGGAGCAGCTTCGCGACCTTCGCCGGTTTGTCGCCAGCCTTGAGCAGCTTGCGGGCGGTATCGAGCATGTCAGGCGTCATGACCGACTTGCGGCCTCCGCCCGTGCCGCCCTTGGCCCGTGCCGCTGCCAAACCGGCAATCGTCCGTTCCTTTATCAGTTCGCGCTCCATCTCCGCGACAGAAGCGAGGATATGGAACAGCAGACGGCCCGATGGGGTTGCCGTGTCGAACCCGTCCGTCAGGGACCGGAAATCAATCTTCCGAGCGGACAAGTCCGCCGCCAGTTCGATCAGGCCCCCGATCGATCGGCCAAGGCGATCGAGCTTCCATATCACCAGCGTGTCACCGGCCCGCACGAAATTGAGAGCTTCGGTCAGACCGGGACGGTTCAGCTTCGCGCCGCTCACCTTGTCGGTGAACAGCTTTTCACAGCCAGCCTTGGTCAGCGCATCGGTTTGTAGCGTCAGGTCCTGGTCGGAGGTCGAGACACGCGCATAACCAACCAGCATGAGTCCCGTTATCCCATCTCAAACAGCGAATTTCGGGACTCATATTTCGGGAACATATTTTGGGAAAGCCCCGGCGGGCATACAGCGGATTTTTGTGTCGGTCACGGTCGTCCCGTTGGAGGTTCCCAATCGGGAAGGCTGATAACCGGCTCACCCATGGAATAAACCCGGACGAGCGTCGTCTATGCTTTCAGGACTGATGCGCCGGAGGCTTATGCGTAGACGATATTGGATGCTCGGTCTGACTGCTTCGGCCCTGCTCACAGGCGCAGTCGCGGCCGCCCCTGCCGGTGGTTACGCCAGCATGGTGGCTGCCGCGATGGACCGGATGATGGCGGGCATGATGGTCAAGCCGTCCGGCAACGTCGACCGCGACTTCGTCACGATGATGCTCCCGCATCATCAGGGTGCGATCGATATGGCAGTGGCGGAGCTGCGCTACGGCCATAACGAGCAGCTCAAGCGCATCGCGCAGGAGATCATCATCGATCAGCAGCAGGAGATTGCCGCTATGAAGTTGGCGATCGGTCAGCCGCTACCGCCTTCGACGCCGGCCCCGACGCAGGGCGGCGACCACCACAGCCCTATGGAGCACTGACATGATCCGGACCATCCTGCGCTCGGCCGCCTTGCTGATGAGCGCCGCACCGGGCCTCGCCATGGCGCAGCAGGCGCCGTGGAACGCCAAGGACATGCCCGTCAGCCACCGCGACCGCGTCTATGCGTCCGAACAATTCTCCAACACGGTGTCGGTGACGGACCCGGCCGACAACCGGCTGCTCGGCGTCATCAAGCTCGGCGATCCGCAGCCGATGAACTTCTCCCCGCTCTACAAGGGACAAGTGCTGGTCCACGGCCTGGGCTTCTCGCCGGACGGGAAGACCTTGGCGGTCGTGTCGATCGGATCGAATGCCGTGTCGTGGATCGACACCGCCACCAACACGGTCAAACACACGACCTATGTCGGGCGCAGTCCGCACGAGGCGTTCTTCACGCCGGACGGAAAGGAGGTCTGGGTCACCGTTCGCGGCGAGGACTATATCGCCGTGCTCGATCCCGCGACGTACAAGGAAACCGGCCGCATCAAGACGCCCGGTGGTCCGGGTATGACGATCTTCTCGCCCGATGGGCGATACGGCTATGTCTGTTCCTCGTTCAATCCGGTGCTGGCCGTGTTCGATGTCGCAACCCACGCACAGGTCGGACAGGTGGCGCAGCCGAGCCCATTCTGCCCCAACATCGCCGCGACGCCGGACGGCAAGCAGGCGTGGTTTACGCTAAAGGACATCGGCAAGACGGTCGCATTCGATGCCAGGCCACCCTTCACAATCCTCAAGGTGCTGGATACCGGGCCGATCACCAATCACGTCAACTTCGCCCGCACGGCCAAGGGGCAGTTCGCCTATGTGACGGTCGGCGGGGAGAATGCGGTGAAGGTGTTCCGCACGTCCGACTTCACGCTGGTGGCAACCATTCCAGTCGGCAAGATGCCGCACGGTGTCTGGCCGTCCGGCGACGGTCGGCGCATCTATGTCGGGCTGGAGAATGCCGATGAGCTGGCCGCGATCGACACCGCTGGCAACACGGTCGTCGCTACCGTGCCGGTCGGACAGGCACCGCAGGCGATCGCCTATGTGCCGAACGCTGTTCCGACAGGCCCCGGCACCGACAATCTCCAGCCGCTCGGCACGGCCGGCAAGGCGTTGCATCTGACTATGGGGCCGATCGGCGGCAAGGGTGCGGCAAGCAGCATCACCCTCTTCGACCAAGGCATCATTCAGGTCGTGCAGAGTGCCGTTACCGGTTTGCAGCCCAAGAAGCCCTACATGCTCGTGCTGACCGCCAACGCGGATGGTAGCGGCGCTGTAGAGCCGCTTGCCAACTTCATGAGCAACCCGGCGGGTGCGGCGATCGTCAACGCGTCGGGTCCGATCCGGCAGATCGTTCAAGGCAGCACCGCGACGCCCCGCCGTTTTCTGGCGGTCGCTGAGGTGGTGAACGGCGCGCCGGGACGCATCGTGCAGGTACAGCGCGACTGACATGGACCCGCTTGCCGCCGCGATCGAGCCCCTGATCCCCGGTCTGCGCCGCTATGCCCGGTCGTGGTTGCGCGATCGGGCAATGGCAGATGACGTGGTGCAGGATTGTCTCGAGCGCGCGGTCGGGCGCTGGCGACAACGACGCGGGGCGGAGGTGCGCCCATGGGTCTATACGATCCTGCACAATCTGTTGGTCGACCATCAGCGGCAGCATAGCCGGCGAGGCACAGCGGTTCCGCTCCACCTCGTGGACGACGCCACGCTCGGCCGTCCGGCCGATCAGGAAACAGGCCTACACCACCGCGACCTGCTGCGCGCCCTTGATGCGTTGCCCGAGGAGCAGCGAACGGTGCTGCTCCTCGTATCGGTCGAGGGCCTGCCCTATGCGGAGGTCGCTGCCGTTGTCGGCGTGCCGCTGGGCACGGTGATGTCGCGCATATCCCGGGCGCGCGACCGACTGGCGACCCTCCTCCGGGAGGGTGAACGGCCGCGATTGAGGAGCGTGCAATGACCAGCCCGATCGGCGAGGACGATCTGGCCGCATGGATCGATGGCAGGCTGTCGCCCGAGCGGCAGCGCCTGGTCGACGCCTATCTTGAAGGCCAGCCGGACCTGCATGCCCGTTTGCGGGAACAGGCGGAGCAGGCGCGAGCCCTTGCATCCCTGTTTGCCCCGATCGCGGATGAACCGATCCCGGCGACGATGCGCGTCGCAGCCATCAGGGGGCGGCAACGTCAGCCGCGATGGCAATTCGCCATCGCCGCGTCACTTCTGCTGGCGGTCGGGTTTGGCGGTGGTTGGTCGAGCGCGAAGTGGAGCGGTGAACCCCGCGCAGGCATCGCGGCGCTGGCCAACGAGGCGAGTGACAATTTCCGTGTCTATGCCGCCGACCGGATACGACCGGCGGAGATCGGTCCGGATCAGCGCGCCATGCTGATCCGATGGACCTCCGCCCGTTTGGGTGAGCGCGTCACCATCCCGGACCTCAGCACAGCCGGCTATCGCTATGGTGGGGGGCGACTGGTCGCGACGCCTCACGGCCCTGCGGCACTGCTCCTCTACGACGGACCGCAAGCGTCGAAACTCGCGGTGCTGACGAGGCCTATGCAGATCGACAAGACTGCGAGCATGACCAGCACGTCCAGCGGGACCATGGGCCGGGTCACATGGGCAGTCGACGGGATCGGCTATAGTGTGGTGGGCGAGCGGCCTGCGGCCGAGCTGCATCCGATTGCCGATGAAGTCCGGCGGCAGGCCGATGCGGCGCTGGTGTCCTGATAGCGCCCTTGCTGCTCCTCAGCGCCGACAGGCACCGGGCGGGCCAGCGCGATCAGGGCTTGCGCTCGGCATCCTTCCTGGCGGCCTCGGCCGGCGTCAGGCGGGCTCGCTCGCGGATGTGGCGTTCCAGCGGCGCGCCGACGAACAGGACGAGCATCGCAAGGATCACCCCGCCAGTGATGAGCGGTCATGGACGATCAAACGTCGCAGGCCCGCCTAACGCTCCAAGTCTTCGAGACCATCGCAGACGAAAGGCTGCCGATCATTCCGATATCCAGATTGGAATGACCATATCAAACGGTTGGTCGTATCGATCTAAGTACGCGATATATGCTGCATGACCCTGGAGCAGCTCAGAATCTTCGTCGGTGTCGCGGAGCGCGAACACGTCACCAAGGCAGCGGAGGTGCTGAACGTCACGCAGTCCGCTGCCTCCGGCGCGATTGCTGCCCTCGAAGCGCGCTACGGGGTTCCTCTGTTTCACCGCGTCGGGCGTGGCATCCAGCTGACCGAAGCAGGCCGCGGCTTTCTGGAGGAAGCGCGCGCGGTGCTGGGGCGGGCAGCGCATGCCGAGACGATGCTGGCGGACTATGCCGGGCTTGCCCGTGGTTCATTGCGGATCGTCGCCAGCCAGACGATCGCGAGCTACTGGTTGCCGGCAAAGCTCGCCGCCTTCCACGAACGCCACCCGCAGATCGCGGTCGAACTGGCGATCGACAACACCGAAGGTGCGGCAGCGCAGGTCCTGAGCGGCGCGGCGGAGCTCGGTTTCGTCGAGGGCGAGGTGGACGAACCGGCGCTCGCCCACTGGCATGTCGGGCGTGATCCGATGGTGCTGGTCGGCCGCGAGGACACCGGGCGCGTCGACGAGGACTGGCTGCGCACTGAACGCTGGATCGTCCGTGAGCTGGGATCGGGTACGCGCTCGACCTTCGAGGACGTGCTGCGAACGCGCGGGTTTGATCCGGCCCAGCTGACGATAGCGATGACGCTGCCGTCCAACGAGGCGGTGCGCACCGCCGTCGAGGCGGGTGCCGGCGTTGCCGTCTTGTCGCGATTGGTCGTCGCGCGCGCGCTCAAGGCCGGTGACCTTGTCGAGCTGCCGCTCGGGCTGCCCGACCGCGCCTTTCACGCGCTGCGCCACAAGGAACGCTATCGCACCCGCGCGGCCGACGCGCTGACGGACCTCATCAAGGAGCAGGTCGCATGACTGCCGACACGCACTCCGTTCTCAGCGGCCTCAAGCCGCTCAGCCGGCTCGATCATCCCCGCGAGATGATTCGTCAGTTCACGCCCAACTGGTTCGCCGCGACGATGGGCACCGGTATCCTCGCGCTCGCGCTGCCGCAGGTGCCCGGCATCGGGCCTTCGCTTAAACCCGTCGGCGAGGTGTTGTGGTTCTTCAATATCGCACTCTTCGCGCTGTTCGCCGGCCTTTATGGCGCGCGCTGGGTGATGTTCGGGCACGAGGCGCGGCGCATCTTCGGGCATAACACCGTGTCGATGTTCATCGGCACCATCCCGATGGGCCTCGCGACGATCATCAACGGCTGCCTCGCCTTCGGCATCGCACGGTTCGGGAATGGCATCGTACCGGTCGCACACGTCCTGTGGTGGATCGACGCCGCCATGTCGCTCGCCTGTGGCGTGCTGATCCCGTACATGATGTTCACCCGTCACGAGCACAGCCTGGACGGCATGACCGCGGTATGGTTGCTGCCGGTCGTCGCTGCCGAAGTGGCGGGCGCCAGCGGCGGGCTGCTCGCGCCGCATCTGGCCGATCCTCACGCGCAGCTCGTCACGCTTGCGACCTCCTATGTGCTGTGGGCCTATTCGGTGCCGGTCGCGTTCGGCATCCTCGCCATCCTCATCCTGCGCATGGCGCTCCACAAACTGCCGCAGGAGAGCATGGCGGCGTCCTCCTGGCTGGCGCTGGGACCGATCGGCACGGGTGCTCTGGGCATGCTGGTGCTCGGGGCGGACGCGCCGGCTATCCTCGCGGCGCACGGGCTGGCCGGTGTCGGTGCCGTCGCGCAAGGGATCGGCGTTGTGGCCGGACTCTGCCTGTGGGGCTTCGGCCTGTGGTGGCTGGCGCTCGCGACGCTCATCACCATCCGCTACTGGCGCGCCGGCGTCCCGTTCAACCTGGGCTGGTGGGGCTATACCTTTCCGCTCGGCGTCTACACCGTCGCCACCTTACGCCTAGGCACGACGCTGAACCTCGGTTTCTTCGGTTTCGTCGGCACGGTGCTGACAGTCGCGCTTGCGGCGATGTGGCTGCTCGTCGGCGCCAAGACGCTGGCCGGCGCATGGCGCGGCAACCTGTTCGTCTCACCCTGCATCGCCACCCCGAACTGATCCGCCATGATGATCGGATCAGTCGGTCCGATCACTTGCGAAACGCCCCTTCGATCCGCCAGCGTGGCTGGCCACAGGAGAGCCTTGTCATGGACAATTTCGACGCCGAACTGCCGAGTGAGACCAGCCGTCGCCGCTTTCTCAGGCATGCCGCGCTCGGTACCGCCGGCCTTGCCGCCGCGCCGGCACTGGCGCAGCAGCTCGTCGACCTGAAGCTGCCTGGCGGCAATGCCGAACGGCCGATGACCAGCGCCTTTCCCGGCAAGGGCAGCATGATCCTCCAGCGTGTCCATCCGCCCTTGCTGGAAACGCCGATGGACGTGTTCGACAAGTCGGTGTTCACGCCCAACGACCAGTTCTTCGTCCGCTGGCACTGGGCCGACATCCCGACCTCGATCGATGTCGAGACTTTCCGCCTCAACGTCTTCGGCCACGTCAACCGACCGCTGTCGATCAGCCTCGCCCAGCTGCTGCGCCTGCCGCGGGTCGAGATGGCGGCGGTCAACCAATGCTCGGGAAACAGCCGTGGGCTGTTCCAGCCACGTGTTGCCGGCGCGCAATGGGGCAACGGCGCGATGGGCAATGCCAAATGGCTCGGTGTGCGCCTGCGCGACGTGCTCGACCTCGCCGGGGTCAAGACAGGCGCGGTGCAGGTGCGCTTCGGTGCGCTCGATCAACCGGTCGTGGCGGGCGCCCCTGACTTTGAGAAGGCGCTCGACATCGACCATGCCCGCGACGGCGAAGTGATGATCGCCTTCGGCATGAACGGCGAGCAGCTGCCGCTCCTCAATGGCTTTCCCTGCCGGCTGATCGTGCCGGGCTGGTACTCGACCTATTGGGTCAAGATGCTGAACTCGATCGAGGTACTGCCCGGCCCCGACGACCAGTATTGGATGGCCAAGGCCTACAAGATCCCCGCGACGCCGGGCGCGAATGTCGCGCCCGGCGCCAGAGACTTCCCGACTGTCCCCATCAACCGCATGATCCCGCGCAGCTGGATGACCAGCCTGCCCGATGGCCAGACGATAGCCTATGAGGCATCGATCCCGGTCGAGGTTGGCGCAAATTCAGCAGCCGCTAACCGGCTGATGGATCGACTGGAATATCTTCAAAGGTTCGATCTTCCGGCGGATTTGCTGGACGGCGTGCCGGCGCATCGTGTGACCCGGCTTCGCCG
>NZ_NOIW01000163.1:0-8252 GCF_002708645.1 Sphingobium sp. IP1 | reverse complement strand
TCCGAGCGCTGATCGAGGAGGCGAGCGAACTGGGCGCCGGGCGGGCGCTGGCGCGGCTGGGGCTGGAGGACCGGCGGGCCCGGGCCGGCCTGCGGGGAATGCGCGGACTGCTGCGCGCCCGGCGCGGCGCGAAGAAGGCGGCGCGCGGGGCGGCGATCGGCTGGGCAGTGCGGATCGTCATGGCGCTGGTGCTGCTGGGCATGGCGGTGAAGATGGGGCTCAGCGGGCTGGTGAAGGGATGAGCGGGCGGGGGGAAGCGGGCGCGCTGCGCTTTGCCGGCTATGCCGCGATCTTCGACCGGGTGGACCGGGGCGGTGACGTGGTGCGGCCGGGCGCATTCGGCGCGGTGACCGCGGCGCAGGTGCCGCTGCTGTGGCAGCATCGGCCCGGCGCGCCGATCGGCCGGATCGAGATGGCGCGCGAGGACCGGCGCGGCCTGCGGGTGATCGGCCGCGTGTCGCGGACGAGCGCGGCCGGGCGCGAGGCGGCGGCGATGCTGGCGAGCGGGGCGGTCGACGGGCTGAGCTTCGGCTATCGGGTGAAGGCGGCGCGGGGCGCGGGGCCGCGCGAATTGCTGGCGCTGGAACTGGTGGAGGTGAGTCTGGTCACGCACCCGATGCAGCCGCTGGCGCGGGTGATCGGGGTGGAGGGAATGGCTTTACAAAATGAGGATGGCCGTTGAACATCGGCGCATGGATGAAAGTCGCTACCGTTCACCGCGTAATTTGGATGAAGCCATCGCATCTGTGCAGCCGGCATGGTCCAAACGTATCGCCAAGATCCTTTTGCCCCTGAATTTCCTGCTGGCGGTATTTTGCGTTTCGACCCAGTCCACCAGGCTGTTCTACGTCTGCTTGATCGTGACTGCGATCGTCATGGCCATTCATATCGGCTTTGCGGTGCGCATCTTTTTCGATCGGGATTGATGAATCACACCCCCAGCCATTCCAGGCCGTCGGGTAGCGGGTCGGCGCTATAGTCGAGTTGCAGGACGCGGCGGTGGCGCGGGTTGGTGGCAGCGTCGGAGGCGTGGAGGATCGGCGTGGCGTAGAGCCAGATGTCGCCCCGCGCCGCGAGGCAGGGCTGGATGCCGCAGCTTGCGACGAGGGCAGCGACATCGGCTTCGGCGACGCGGCCATGATGGTGGGAGCCGGGCGCGATCAGCAGCGGGGCATTGTCGGCATCGACCGGATCGAGATGGAGGCGCAGCGTCACCATCGCGTCGAGCAGCGACTGGGGCGGGGCGACATGCTGGATGCCGGACTTCATCGTCCAGGGGCCAAAGCCGGGCGTGTCGATGCGCCGGCGCACGGCGATGGTGCGGTCCTGATGCCAGCCCAGCGCCCAGTTGGTGGCGGCGCTCTTGTCGAACAGGATGGCGCGGACCGGGCGGCTGGCCGCGCCCTGATGCGCGGCGGCGTGGCGGCCGATCGCGCCGGTTGGGCCGAGCAACGGACCAAGCGCGGGCAGGCTGGCGAGGCGCAGGCCCGGCTGGTCGGGCGGCAGATCAGCCAGGGCAGCTTCGATCGTGGCGAGATCGGCGGGGGACAGGGCGGCGGGAAGATGCTGGGCGCCGTGGGTGGCGAGGGTGAGGGGATTCATGGTCTGGACGATCGGCGTGGGATCAGGCGCCGGTCGTGTTGAAGCGGGCCTCGCCAATGTTCCCCTTATGCCGGGACGCGAAGACCCAGACGAGGATGCTGGCGCCAAGAGTGCAGGCCAAGACGATCGTCATCGGGCCGAACCCACCACCAAAGACCGCGCTCTTTTTGACGGCAAAAGCGAATGCTGCACCGGTGAGCAGGACGGTGATCGTGCCGCTCATTGCCGGGGAGGGATCGGGGCGTGCTGTTTGATCATGGCGATCCAGCCAGGATTTAATCAAGATAAGCGTCAGGAATATCCAGTAGATACCTTCGCCGATATGGCGCAGCTGTCTGCTGACGACCGGTTGGGTGAAGTCGATATAGGCAAGCAGGATCAACGCACCGATCGACATGAACAGCAGCGATCGGACGATGTGCTGGATGGGCGTGCGATAGCGGGAAAGCCAGGACATAGCGCGATGCTAAGGTGATTTTGGGGCGGCGGCAATTCGGATCGCCTCCCCCTCATCCAACTTCGCCTGGGCGGCTTTGCCGCCAAGGCTTCGTATCCTTCTCCCTCGAGGGAGAAGGAAAAGGCGGGCGGTTCCATTGGGGGCCGCCCTTTTTCTTTGGGAGACGGGCATGAGCGAGACGGTGACGGACGGGCTGGAGGGCGCTTTCGAGGCGGTGGCGCAGGGCGAGCGGATCGCGGCGCTGGAGGCGCAGTTGGGGGCGATGCGGGTGCAGATGGGGCGGCCGGCGCTCGATGGGGTGAAGGGCGGCGAGGTCGACCCGGCGCGCGGCGCCTTTGTCGAGCGCTATTTGCGGCAGGGACTGGAAGCGGGCGTCGAGCTGAAAAGCTTTTCCGGCGCCAGCGGGGCGGCGGGCGGCTATGCGGTGCCGCGCGAGATCGACCAGCTGATCGGGTCTACCCTGAAGGCGATTTCGCCGATCCGCGGCATCGCCAATGTCGTGCGGACCGGGACGGCGGGCTATCGCAAGCTGGTGACGGCCGGCGGCATCGTGTCAGGCTGGGCGAGCGAGACGGGCGCGCGGGCCGAGACCGGCACGCCCAGCTTCAACGAGATCGCGCCGCCATCGGGCGAGCTTTACGCCAATCCGGCGGCGAGCCAGGCGATGCTGGACGACGCGCAATTCGATGTCGAGGGCTGGCTGGCGGGCGAGATTGCCCGCGAGTTCGCGGTGGCGGAGGGCGCGGCCTTCGTCAACGGCAACGGGACGAACAAGCCCAAGGGTTTCCTGACCTATACCACCACCAGCGAGGCGGACAGCGTGCGCGCGTTCGGATCGCTGCAATATGTGGCGTCGGGGGCGGCGGGCGGCTTTGCCGCCACCAACCCGCAGGACAAGCTCATTGACCTGGTCCAGAGCCTGCGCGCGCCCTATCGTCAGGGGGCGAGCTTCGTGATGAACTCGGCGACGCTGGCGGCGATCCGCAAGATGAAGACCAGCGACGGCGCCTTCATCTGGCAGCCGGGGCTGGCGGCGGGGCAGCCGGCGACCCTGCTGGGCTATCCGGTGGTCGAGGCGGAGGACATGCCCGATATCGCCGCGAACAGCCTGTCGATCGCCTTCGGCAATTTCCAGGCCGGCTATGTCATCGCCGAACGCAGCGACACCAGCATCCTGCGCGATCCGTTCAGCAACAAGCCGTTCGTCCATTTCTACGCGGTCAAGCGGATCGGCGGCGCGGTGGCGAACAGCGAGGCGATCAAGCTGATGAAGTTCGCCGCTTCGTAAACGAGCGGGCGGCAAGCTGATGAAGTTTGCTGCTTCGTAACGGTGTCGGGGGTGGGGGACAGCCCCCACCCCAACCCCTCCCCTGAAGGGGAGGGGCTAATGTTGCTTAGAGGCTCGCCACGAACTTCTTGTAGGCGGCTTCGTTCATCAGGCCTTCCAGCTCGCTGGCGTCGGCGATGCGCAGCTTGAAGAACCAGCCATCTTCCTCGGCATCGCTGTTGACCAGCGCCGGCTCGTCTTCCAGCGCGCCATTGGCTTCGACGACTTCGCCCGAGATCGGGGCATAGACGTCGGACGCGGCCTTGACCGATTCCACGACGGCGGCGTCGTCGCCCTTTTCGAAGGTCGTGCCTTCGGCGGGCAGTTCGACGAACACGATGTCGCCCAGCTGTTCCTGCGCATAGTCGGTGATGCCGACGGTGGCGATTTCGCCCTCGACGTCGATCCATTCATGTTCGTCGGTGAAATAGCGGCTCATGCTTGCTCTCCTCGAAAAGCGGTAATTCAGGCCTTGCGGCGATAACGATGCGGAACGAACGGCATCGGCGCAACCGCCGCTGCAATCCGCTTGCCGCGCACCTCGATCTCCAGCGCGGTGTCCAGCGCGGAATAAGGCAGGCTGACCCAGCCCATGGCGATCGGCGCGCCCACGCTCGGCGCGAAGCCGCCCGAGGTGACTTCGCCTACCAGCACATCGCCGGCATAGATTTGCGCGCCTTCTCGGGCCGGCAAGCGGCCTTCGATCTTCAGGCCGACGCGCTTGGAACCGGGGCCTTCGGCCAGTTCCTTCATCACGCGGGCATGGCCGATGAAGCCGCCTTCCTCGCGGCGGCGCTTCTGGATGGCAAAGCCCAGGTCCGCGCCGATCGTGCTGACGGCGGGCGACAGGTCATGGCCATAGAGCGGCAGGCCGGCTTCCAGACGCAGCGAGTCACGCGCGCCAAGGCCGATCGGCTTGACCTGCGGCAGCGCGCACAGCGCATCGGCCAGCAGCGCGACGGACTCGCCCGGCACGCTGATTTCAAAGCCATCCTCGCCGGTATAGCCAGACCGGCTGATCCACAGCGGCACGCCGCGCCAGGTGAAGGGGCCGGACTGCATGAAGATGAGGTCGGCGGTTTCGGGGATGAGCGCGGCCATTGCCTCGCCCGCTTCCGGGCCCTGCAGCGCAAGCAGCGCCTGGTCGGCCATATGGTTCATGGTGACGTCGTCGGGCAGATGCTCGATCATCCAGCCGATATCGTCATATTTGGTCGCGCCATTGACGACCATGTAGATCGCCGCGCCTTCGAACGCGCCGTCACCCGGACGCGAAACCATCAGGTCGTCGAGGATGCCGCCTTCCGCGTCCAGCAGCATCGAATAGCGCTGGCGGAAGGGCTTCAGCCCCTTGATGTCACTGGGCAGCAGGGTTTCGAGCGCGGCGTCGACGCTAGCGCCGCCGGTCTCGTCGGAGAAGGTCAACTGGCCCATATGGCTGACGTCGAACAGGCCGGCATGTTCGCGGGTCCAGCTATGTTCGGCCATGATGCCTTCATACTGGATCGGCATATGATAGCCGGCGAAGCCGACCATGCGCGCGCCCTTGGCGCGGTGCCAGGCGTCCAGCGGCAGGGCTTCGAGGGGCAGTTCCGCTTCGAGGGCGGCGACGTCGTCAGTGGCGGTCATGGCAAGACCTTTCCGTAGGAGGGATGCGGCGACAGGCCAGCGCAGCCGACGAATCGGCGCTTCCGGCATGCCACCCCCTCTGTCACGGAACCTGAGAGCTTTGACCAGCGGCTTGGGGCCGGCTGGCTTACCCCTTCGGTGGGACGGCACGGGGCCATCCGCTTTCCAGAGTATCTACGCGCGATGCGGTCCTTTGGCCTGAGAGATTCCGGGGCGGTTGCTCCTTCGGCGACGGGCTCAAGCCTGAAAGGCGCCCATGCTCTCCCGCATCGCGCCCGCTGCCGAATCCTCGGCACCGGAGACGCCCCACGCATTTGCCCAAAGCGCGGGCGGCGTCAATCGGGCAAATGTCGCAGGGTGCAGGTTGCAGCCGGATCAGCCTTCCTCACGCGCCAGCCGCTGCGCCATGGCCAACGCCGCCGCCCGGCATTGCGTCAGCGCGGCATCGGCCGCTTCGTCCGATAGGGTCAGGTCGGCAAAGCCGCCTTCCCCGTCGAACATCTCCAGGAAGCGGGTGACGCCGGCATAGTTGGAATCCGCGACGGCGCGCTGGATGAGGTCGATCCGATCCGCCCAGGGCTGCGCGCCCTGCGCCCGCAGCAGGCGGGAAAGATCGTCAAGCTGGGCGGCAAAGGCCGCGATCTGGGGATGCAGTGTCATGGGGAGAGACATAAAGGCCGCGCGACGACCGGACCAGCCGGCCGAATGCCAACGCAGCGTTTCCGTTGGCGGAGTTTGGATGGATTTGTCCCCTTCTTATTCCATCATGCCAGCGAAGGCTGGCATCCCACTATTTTTTTGCCCCCTAGCTCTCAAAGAAAGAGAGATCCCAGCCTACGCTGGGATGACGGAGTTGGGTGGGAACAAGACATTCCTCCCCGGCACGGGGAGGGGGACCCGCGCGCAGGCGGGGGGCGAGGGGTGGGGGGGCCAAGGCCGGATCGCCCAGGCCGGATAGCGCAGCGCCAAGGGGCCCCTGCCCCTCCGTCAGCGCTTCGCGCTGCCACCTCCCCGTTCCGGGGAAGAACGTCCACTTCTGGTCGTCAGCAGCCAGAGCCCTGATCGCCCGTGCCCTTTCCTACTCCGCCTTTCTCTGGTCTATCCTGCGCGATGGAACAGTCCCCTGCCCCGCCCGCCTTATCTCCCGCAAAGCTCCAGCGGCATCGCTTCGCTGTCGCCTGGCTGTCGCGCGACAGAGGCGTCATAGGCGCGTCGACATGACCCAGGTGGCGCGTCGCAGGCGCGCGGGCCGTGCAAACACGCCAGAATGCGCGGGCAACGACGCTGTGAACTTTCAACTGTCGCGTCGAAGACGGCCGCTCGCGCCTAGACCAGGGCCCCGCAAATCTCGGCATGGCGCTTTTCGGCATAGCGATCGGTCATGCCGGCGATGAAGTCGGCGATGTGGCGGCTGCGGGTTGGTTCCTCCAGCGCGCATTCGTCGCGCCATTCGGGCGGCATCAGCGCGGGGTCGGCCAGATAGGCGCGGAACAGGTCCATCACGATCACCCGCGCCCGATCGGCGGCGGCCAGCTGGTCGGGGTGATGATAGAGGGTCGCATACATGAAGCGCTTCAGTTCGCGTTCCTGCGCCGCCAGTTCGGGCGAGAAGGCGACCAGCGTGCGGCCCAGCGCGCGGACATCGGCGACCGTTTTCACCCCGGCGGCCGCGATATTGGCACGGGTGGTGGTGAGCAGGTCATTGGCCATCACGCCAATCTGTTCGCGCACCAGTTCGCGCAGCAGCCGATCCTGCGGCACATCGGGATAGCGGGCCGTCACCCGATCCCAGCAATGGCGCACCAGCGGCACCGTCAAAAGCTGTTCCAGGCTCAGCAGCCCGGCGCGCAGGCCATCGTCAATGTCGTGATTGTCATAGGCGATATCGTCCGACAGCGCCGCCAGTTGCGCCTCGAGCGAGGCATGGCTGGTGAGATCCAGCGGGAACAGTGCGTCCAGTTCGCGCATCGCCCAGCCGGGTTTGGTCACAGGCCCATTATGCTTGGCCAGCCCCTCCAGCATTTCCCAGCTGAGGTTCAGGCCGCGAAAGCGCGGATAGGGCGAATCCAGCAGCATCAGCGTGCGCAGCGTGTGCGCATTATGATCGAAGCCGCCATGATCCTCCAGCGCCGCCTCCAGCGCATCCTCGCCGGCATGGCCGAAGGGCGGATGGCCGATATCATGGGCCAGGCACAGCGCCTCGGTCAGATCCTCATTGAGGGCGAGCGTGCGGGCGATGGCGCGGCCGATCTGCGCCACCTCCAGGCTGTGGGTCATGCGCACGCGATAATGATCGCCGTCGGGCGACACGAACACCTGCGTCTTGTGCCGCAGCCGGCGGAAGGAGATCGAATGGATGATGCGGTCGCGGTCGCGCTGGAACACGTCGCGCGGGCCGCGCATCTCGCCGCCCGGTTCGGCATGGAGCCGTCCCCGGCTCTGGTCGGGCTGAGAGGCGTAGGATGCGAGCATCGTCATGCGAACCCCTTATTTGCTGCCCAGCTTTTCGACCACCTCGCCCGCGTCGCTCTGCCAGGCGAAGGCATCGGCGCCGGCCTTCTTGAGGTCCGCCTCGACCGCCCTGGCGCGGGTGAAGCTGGCAAAGGGACCGATCAGCAGGCGAGAGGTCTGGCCCCAGCTTGCGCTCCAGCCATCCTGCGGCGCGACAGCGTCATATTTGCCCTGCAAGCGCTTGAAGGTGAAGCCCAGCGCGCTCTTCTGCCCGGTGCCGATCTGCACCCAGTTGCGCGCGGGGTTGGCGGCCAGCCGCTTCTTTTCCTCGGCTTCCTTCTTCGCCTTGGCGTCGGCTTCCGCCTTGGCCTTGGCGGCAGCCGCCTTCTTCGCCTTGTCGGCTTCGGCCTGGCGCGCGGCGGCGCGGCGGGCAGCCTGCAGCTTCTCGACCTCGGCCAGATCGACCGCGACCACGTTCGAGCGGCGCTCGCTGTCGGGCACGTCGATGGCGTGGATGATGTCGGCCAGACTGCGCGTCGCCTCCGGCGCCGGCTGCGGCGCGGCGCTGTCGGCCGGCGTCGTGAATATGGTGGCGACCGGCGCCGATGCCGTCTCCGCGGGCGGCGTGCCCTGCGGCGCGGGCGGGGTCACGCTCGACGCCTGGGCAAGCGCGCTCGAATTGAGCTGCGAAGCGGTGCTCGGCTGGCCGGTGGTCGGCGCCGGCGCGGTCGAGCGCGGTGCGCCGCCGTCCAGCGCGTCGAGGCCCGGCGCAGGCGGCCCCTGCAC
>NZ_NOIW01000162.1:0-8295 GCF_002708645.1 Sphingobium sp. IP1 | reverse complement strand
CCCCCGCCCACCGCGCCGGCGAGACCAACAGAAACGCGCCCCGACCGGCACGGCGGGGCGGGCGCGCAGGGAGCACCCACCCCCCGCACCCCCCCCCCCGCGACGCGCAGGGGCGGGGGACCCCCCCCCCCCCCCCCCCCCCCCCCCCCCGCCGCCCCCACCCCCAGAAACGCCCCGACCGCCGCCCCGGGGGCCAGCGCCCCCGCCTCGACGCCCGCCGCCGCGAACCAGCGCGCCCAGGCGTCCCGCCGCGAACTCTGGCTCAGCAACGGCCTGTCCAGCAGATCGGCCGGGCGGCGCAGCCCATTGGCCGCCAGCCAGTCCGGCGCGCAGACCGGCACCATCTGCTCGCGAAACAGATAATCCTGCGCCACGCCGGGCCATTCCTCCGGCAGGCCATAATGGATCGCCGCGTCAAATTCCTCCTGCGCGAAATCGAACGGGTCGGATCGCGATGCGAAATCCACCACCAGATCGGGATGCAGCGCGCTGAGGCCCGGCAGGCGCGGCGCCAGCCAGCGCATGCCGAAACTGGGCAGGGTCGCGATCCGCAGTGCCCCCTGCGCCCGCCGCGCCGCCACCCGCCGGGTCGCCCGCCGAATCCGGTCGAGCGCCGGGCGGATCTCCTCGGCATAGGCCTGCCCCGCCTCGTTCAGTAGCACCCGCCGCCCGACCCGGTCGAACAGAGGCGTCTGCAACCAATCCTCCAACAGTGCGATCTGGCGGCTGACCGCGCTCTGGGTCAGCCCCACCTCCACCCCGGCGCGCGAGAAGCTGCCATGGGTCGCGGCCGCGTCGAAACTGTTGAGCGCGCTCATCGGCGGCAGCCATTTGCGCGCCCTATCCATTCCCGTTCCGCATCAAGTGATGACAGCTCCCTATTTGCGCGACCCACCCTATCCTGCGATAAGGGCGCTGTCATCGTGGAGCGTTCTTATGTCATCGCAGAATGAAGGAAGCATCGTCGCCCTGGTCCAGTCGGTGCTGGGCGAAGAAGCCGGCAAGGCCGCACTGGACGCGCTGGCGATCGATCCCGCGCTGCTGGCGCAAAGCGGCCCGACCGTCAGCCGCGCCGCCTTTGCCATGGCGATGAACGTCATCCTGTTCCACGACCTGCTCGAACGGGTGCCGAGCGGCGCTGCCTATGTTGCCGACACGCTGGCGCGCGGCGGCCGAGTGGTCTTCGACCATGGCGCGCTGCGCACCATCCGCTTTGCCGATGGGCCGACCGGCGCCCTGCCCGCTGGCGAGGATGCCTTCACCCGCATCTTCCTGCCCTTGGGCTATCGCATGGCCGCCCTCTATCCGCTCGATCGCCTCAAGATGACCGGCCGCGCCTATGCCCATGTCGACGCACCCGAGGCTATCCCGCAATTCTTCCTCTCCGAACTGCATGTCGACCGGTTCGACGCGGAATTTGGCGCGGCCGCGACCCGCATCTTCGGCACCTCGCGCGATCCGCTCGATGCCCCGACCATCGCCCTGCTCGACCGCTATGCCGCCGGCGAACCGGTCGGCTTCGATGACGCCGCCGCCGCCCTGCCCGTCATCGTCTCCGCCTTCGACCGCCAGCATGAACCGCCGGCCTTTGCCGACTATGAGCTGCTGCTCTCCCGCTCCAACGAAGCCGCCTGGATCGCGACCGAGGGCAATGCCTTCAACCATGCGACCGATCGCGTGCCCGATGTCGCCGCGCTGGCCGATCGCCTCAAGGCGGAAGATCGGCCGATGAAGCCCAAGCTCGAAATCTCCGCCACCGGCCGCGTCCGCCAGACCGCCTTCCGTGCCGACAGTGTCGAGCGTCTCTTTGCCGACCGCGATCTGCGCAGCGTGCCCGGCTCCTTCTACGAATTCATCAGCCGCGATATCGACCCGGATACCGGCCGGCTGGACCTCGCCTTCGACACCGGCAACGCCACCGGCATCTTCGCCATGACCAGCGCCAAGGCTTGATCGCGGCCCCGGCTTGGGGCAACGCCTGCGCAATGTTGCTGGAGGCGTTGCCGTGAATGACAAGACCATCCCGTCCTGGATATTGACCCTGGTCTGCGCCGATCGCGTCGGCATCGTCGCGGCGGTCAGCCAGTTTCTCGCCGAACGGGGCGGCTTCATCACCGACAGCCAGCAATATGCCGATCGCGAGGCGGGCCTCTTCTTCATGCGCGTCGCGTTCGAGGCAACCGACACCGGCATGCGTTTCGACACCGCCAGCCTGCGCGACGAATTTGCCGACATCGGCACCCGCTTCGCCATGGATTGGCGCCTGACCGAAGCGGCCGAACGCCCGCGCATGCTCATCGCCGTGTCAAAGGGATCGCACTGCCTCGCCGACCTGCTGCATCGCTGGCAGACCGGCACGCTGGCGGTCGACATCATGGGCGTGGTGTCCAACCATCCCGACATGCGTCGCATCACCGAATGGCACGGCATCCCCTATCATGAGCTGCCGCCCAATGGCGACAAGGCCGTGCAGGAGGCCGCCCTGCTCGACCTGTTCGATCGCAGCCGGTCGGAATATCTGATCCTCGCCCGCTATATGCAGGTATTGTCGGAAAATCTGGTCGATCGGCTGGCGGGCCGCTGCGTCAACATCCATCACAGCTTCCTGCCCGGCTTCAAGGGCGCCCGCCCCTATCACCGCGCCCATGAGCGCGGCGTCAAGCTGATCGGCGCCACCGCCCATTTCGTCACCGCCGACCTCGACGAAGGCCCGATCATCGAACAGGCGGTCGAGCGCGTCGACCATCGCGCCACCGCCGACGACATGATCCGCATCGGCCGCGATATCGAGGCCCAGGTGCTGGCCCGCGCTGTCGGCTGGCTCGCCGATCGACGCGTGCTGCGCAATGGCGGCAAGACGGTTGTGTTTCGCTAGGAAGGACAAGCGGCCCGACATCCGTTCGGCTCGAGCCTGTCGAAAACCCTATACGCCCCTTCTCGACAAGCGCGAAGCCAACGGCCGTTAAAGCCCCAATCGCGCCCAGAAATCGCCCGGCGCCAGCACAGCCTCGGCGCTGCGGTTGCGCTCGACGCGCGACCAGCTGCTATGGGGAATATGGATTTGCGGGATCTGGTCCTGCCGCTGCTGGCGGACACGGGCTTGCTTGTGGGTCATCGTCTTCTCCTTGTGCGGGAGGAACACGAAACCGGGCGTTGTCGCTTGGGTACCGTGCGCTTTAGCCGTTGGTGACGCGGAGCAAGCTGACATCCTTCAAAAGCCGCGGAGCGAAACGCTCGGCACTCTATCTACCTATCAAATAGAGAAAGGCAAAATAGCTTATCTTGTGCCGCGACCATCCGGGCTTTGCCCGGACGGCCCGCGATCAGCCCAATTGCTCAGCCCAGCCGCGCCGCGTGCCAGCGCAGATGATCGTCCATGAAGCTGGAGATGAAATAATAGCTATGGTCATAGCCCTCGCGCAGATTGAGCGTCAGGTCGATGCCCGCCGCGTCGCAGGCCGTGCGCAGCAATTGCGGGCGCAACTGCCCCTCCAGGAAGCTGTCGCCAGCGCCCTGGTCAACCAGCAGCGCATCGATCCGCGCACCATCCTCGATCAGCGCGACCGCGTCATGCTTGCGCCACGCCGCCCGGTCCTCGCCCAGATAGCCGCCCAGCGCCTTCTCGCCCCAGGGCACCTGTCCCGGCGCCACGATCGGCGCAAAGGCAGACACAGCGCGATAACGCTCGGGATAGGTCAGCCCGACGGTCAGCGCGCCATGGCCGCCCATGCTGTGCCCCATGATCGACTGGCGATCCATGTCGGCGGGAAACTGGTCCGCGATCAGCGCCGGCAATTCCTGCGTCACATAGGACCACATGCGATAATGGGCGGCATAGGGCGCCTGCGTCGCATCGACATAGAAGCCCGCGCCCAGGCCAAAGTCCCAGGCGCCGTCCGGATCGTCGGCCACGCCCTCGCCGCGCGGCGAGGTATCGGGCGCGACGAAGATCAACCCCAGTTCCGCGCAGGCCCGGCGAAACTCGCCCTTTTCCGTCACATTGGCATGGGTGCAGGTAAGGCCGGACAGATACCAGACCACCGGCAGCTTCGCGCCCGGCGCATGCGGCGGCACGAAGACGGAGAAGGTCATCTCCGTCCCCGTCTCGCGCGAGGCGTGGCGATAGACGCCCTGGACGCCGCCAAAGGCCGTGTTGGTCGAAACCGTTTCCACCCGTATTTCCTTCCTCAGCCGATCCGATGCAGGCCGCACAGCTTGTTGCCGGCGGGATCGCGCAGATAGGCAAGATAGAGCTTGCCGAAGCCGCCCTCGCGCACGCCCGGCGGATCTTCGCAAGCCGTGCCGCCCGCCGCGACCCCGGCCGCATGCCAGGCATCGGCCTGCTCGGTCGATGTCATGCGGAAACCGATCGTGCCGCCATTGGCGTGGCAGGCCGGTTCCCCGTCGATCGGTTTTGTGACCATGAACAGCGCGCCGTCATGCATGTAGATCAGCCGCCCCTTGTCGTCCTGCATCGCCGGCTTGCCGCCGACCGCACCGAACAGCGCATCATAAAAGGCGCGGGAAACGTCGAGATCATTCGATCCCACCATCACATGGCTGAACATGGTCACTCTCCTGTTGGGTAATCGGTTCAGAAGACGACGACGCTGCGGATGCTCTCGCCCGCATGCATCAGGTCGAACCCCTTGTTGATGTCCTCCAGCCCCATGACATGAGTGATCATCGGGTCGATCTCGATCTTGCCGGTCATGTACATGTCGACGATCTTGGGCACGTCGGTGCGGCCCTTGGCCCCGCCAAAGGCCGTGCCGCGCCAGTTGCGGCCCGTGACCAGCTGGAACGGACGGGTGCTGATTTCCTTGCCGGCCTCGGCCACGCCGATGATGATGCTGGTGCCCCAACCACGATGACAGGCTTCCAGCGCCACGCGCATCACTTCGGTATTGCCGGTGGCGTCGAACGTGTAGTCCGCGCCGCCATCGGTCATCGCGACGATTGCGGCGACCACCTCCTCGCGGCTCATGCCCCTGGAGTTGAGGAATTCGGTCATGCCGAACCTGCGGCCCCATTCCTCGCGATCGGGATTGATGTCGACGCCGATAATCTTGTTCGCACCGGCCAGGCGCGCGCCCTGGATGACGTTGAGGCCGATGCCGCCCAGGCCGAAGATCACGACATTGTCGCCCACCTGCACCTTGGCGGTGTTGATCACCGCACCCACGCCCGTGGTCACGCCGCAACCGATATAGCAGCTGCTCTGGAACGGCGCGTCCTCGCGGATCTTGGCCAGCGCGATCTCGGGCAGGACGGTGAAGTTGGAGAAGGTCGAGCAGCCCATATAATGGAAGATCGGCTGGCCCTTGTAGGAAAAGCGGGTCGTGCCGTCGGGCATCAGCCCCTTGCCCTGGGTTGCGCGGATCGCGGTGCAGAGGTTGGTCTTGCCGCTCAGGCACGACTTACACTGGCGGCATTCCGGCGTGTAGAGCGGGATGACATGGTCGCCGGGCACGACACTGGTGACGCCGGGGCCAACCTCGCGGACGATGCCCGCGCCCTCATGTCCCAGGATCGAGGGGAAGATGCCCTCGCTGTCGAACCCGTCCAGCGTATAGGCGTCGGTATGGCAGATGCCGGTCGCCATGATCTCGACCAGGACTTCGCCCGCCTTGGGGCCTTCCAGATCGACTTCGACGATTTCGAGGGGCTTTTTCGCTTCGAAGGCGACGGCGGCGCGGGTTTTCACGGCGGGCAACTCCCATGACTGGCGTGAACGGGCGCCCCGAGGACGCCCTGTTAAAAGCATTCCCGGCGTTCATATCGGTTCCGGCAGCAATTGCCACCCGATACCGCTGTCAAAAGGAGAGGAAAATCCAGCAGGATCCAAAAAAAACAAAGCGCATCCAGCGACTTGCATCGCCAAATGGATCGCCCTGCCTTTCCCGGTCGCGTCCTGTTTAGAAGGACACGTTGTAAATGAACCAGCCCAGGATCAGCAGGCTGCTCACCAGACAGATACGATCGCCGAAGACATCAATTCGAGACATCTGACACATCCTTCACCCAAAAGACGATCTGCGCCGCCTGTTGAGGAAGAATACATCAGATAAATGGACGTGGGAACAGCAATCTCACGACAAAACGTGCCGCCGGGGCGATGAATGGAAATCACAACATCTTGAAATTTTCGCTGCAGCGCACAGCGATCATTCAACTAATAGAACGATGCCAAAAAGCCGAATGGTGGCAGGCACTTACCGCGGTTCAGCGAAATGCTGCACCGCGGTGGCGCAGGAAGGAGGCCGTAGCCTCCTCCGGCCCGCGATAGGCTTCCTGAAACTCGGCGCTCCAATATTTCAGGTCGTCGAGGTCGATTCGCGCGCCCGATACGGCGCAGAGCACGAACTGCCCCGGCCGTACCACGTCGAAATGCGGCGTGTCATAATGCAGCACCGCCAGCCCCTGAATATCCGCCGCCATCAGTCGCCGGTCAGGATGCGGTCGACCAGCTGCTTCACGGTCGGCACGAACCCGTTCGAATAGAAGGGGTCCTGCTTGAAGCGATAGGCGGCATGGCCGGCGAACAGCAGATTTTTGTCCAGGTCGCCGCCATGCACCGATTCCTGCAGCGACTTCTGGATGCAGAAGCTGCGCGGATCAGCCAGGCGACCGGTCGAGTTGGTCTCGCTGTCCATCCAGCTGGAGAAGCTGCACTGCGACAGGCAGCCCATGCAGTCGGTCTGGTCCTTGCGGATTTCCGCCTTCTCTTCCTCGGTCACGAAGACGAGCGTGTTGTCCGGCGTCTTGAGCGCGGAGGTGAAGCCCTGGCCCACCCATTCGCGCGCACGCAGCAGGTCGCCGACCGTCACCCAGAAATTCTTGCCCTTCACGCCGGCATCGAGCTGATGGGTATGATCGCCCGCCTGTTCGGTGCTGAACGGGATCTGGCGGTCCGACCGCGCTTCGAGCGAGCGCAGGAAGGGATTGCGGATCGCCGAGCTGTAGAATCCGGTGGGCGAGAATTTGTGCAGCAGCACGTCGCCCGGTTCCAGCTGCATCAGCCGGTCCTTCCAATCCTGCGGGATCGGGCTTTCCTGGGTCAGCAGCGGACGGGTGCCGAACTGGAACATGATCGCGCCCAGCTCGGGATTGTCGATCCAGTCATTCCAGTCCTTGAGCGCCCAGACGCCGCCAGCCATGACGATCGGCACGTCGTCGGAAATGCCGCCTTCGCGCATCGTGGCGCGCAGGTCGCGCACGCGCGGATAGGGATCCTGCGGCGCGCGCGGATCTTCCGCGTTGGACAGGCCGTTATGGCCGCCGGCCAGCCAGGGATCTTCATAGACCACCGCGCCCAGCCATTCCGATGCCTTGGAATAAGCGCGCTTCCACAATGCGCGGAAGGCACGGCCCGACGACACGATCGGCAGATAGCTGACATTGTAGGAAGCGGCGATTTCGCTGAGCTTGTAGGGCATGCCCGCGCCACAGGTGACGCCGGCGACCATGCCCTTGGTCTTTTCCAGAACGCCGTGCAGCACGCGCTGCGCACCGCCCATTTCCCACAGCACGTTGATGTTGATCGCGCCCTTGCCGCCGGCAATCTCATAAGCGCGCTTCACCTGCTCGACGGCACCGTCGATGGCATAGGCGATCAGTTCCTCATGGCGGTCGCGGCGGGTGCGGCCATGATAGATTTGCGGGATGATATTGCCCATGGAGTCATAGCTGTCGGCATTGACCGCCGATACCGTGCCGATGCCCCCGGCAGCCGCCCAGGCGCCCGAACTGGCATGGTTGGAAACAGCAACACCCTTGCCACCTTCGACCAGCGGCCAGACTTCACGGCCACCATAGACGATGGGTTTCAAACCCTTGAACAACGACTTCTCCCGCGAAATGAACCGGCCTCCCCAGACCGGTTGAAATGTCGTCCTATAACAGTTTTTGTCAGGGATGACGAACTGTAGGGCGCCCTAGCGCAAAATGTGGGGGCTGGCCAGAGCCTCGCCATATAATGCGGCATAGGCGTCGACCATGGTCTTTTCGTCATAATCGCGCTGCGCCCGTGCCCGGTTGGCGGCCCCCAATGCAGCGCGCAATTCCGCGTCGGCGGCCAGCGCCCCCAGCGCGTCGGCCAGCCCCTGCTCGTCCGCCGCGACGAAGGGACGATTGGCCGGCGCCACCATATTGGCGACATCGCCGACATCGGTCGACGCCACCGGCAGCCCGGCCGCCATCGCCTCCACCAGCGAGATCGGGAACTGCTCGCTGTCCGACGACAAAGCGAAAATGTCGAACAGGCCGACGAAGCGCCAGGGGTCGGTCATGAAC
>NZ_NOIW01000161.1:0-8579 GCF_002708645.1 Sphingobium sp. IP1 | reverse complement strand
CTCGATAATCGCCCATTCCCGATCTGTCAGTTCGTACCGCCGCCGTGCCATCAAGCCCTCCAACTCTGGAGGCCTCTGAATCACGCCAATCGCCAATCCTCAAGGCTTTTTATGAGTTTACGGCCTAAAGCCCGGTCACCGTTTCGCGCGCCAGTTCCGCCAGCCGGTGCGCGGCGCGATCCAGCTTGTCGCTGGTGCGCAGGATCGCGGCGACGCGGGGCAGGATGGGCAGCCGCTCATGCTCCAGCACCGTCATGTCATCCTGGAACAAATGGGTGCGTGCCGTGATGCCCAGCCCTGCGGCCACCGCCGCGCGCAACGTGGCGAGGTTGGGCGTCTCGACCGCGATCCGCCATTGCAGCCCCATATCCTCCAGCGCCCGGATCGCCGCCTCGCGGAAACGGCACGGCTCCTCCAGCACCGCCAGCGGGATCGTGTCGCGCTCGACCAGTTCGGCCGTGCCATACCAGCTCATCGGCGCCACCGTGACCGCGCTGCCGTCATTGGGGGCGGCAAAGCCCAGCAATATGTCCAGTTCGCGCCGATCGAGCAGCGCCTGCAACTCGGCCGTGCCCGCAACCCGCGCATAGATTTGCGCGTCCGGGTGCAACTCGGCAAAGCGGGAGAGCAGGCCGGAGAGCAGACTGTCGGCAAAATCCTGGACCATGCCGATCCGCGCCGGGCCGGCGAAGCGCCCGGCACTGACCGCCGCCACCGCCTCGTCATGCAGGCTCAGCACCCGGCGCGCATAGTCGAGCAGCACCTCGCCCGCCGCAGTCAGGTGCAGGCGTCGGCCTTCGCGCAGGAAAAGGGATTGCTGCACCAGCTCCTCCAGCCGCTTGATCTGCAGGCTGAGGGCGGACTGGGTCACGAACACCTGTTCCGACGCATTGAGCATCGACCCGGTGTCGACGATCGCGACGAAGCTGCGCAGGAGATTGGTCGGCAGATTGACCGGCACGGCATATCCTTCTGATGATGAAAAGGGGGCCGATCCGATGCCGGGCACGGGCCTGCTGCTTATGATCCATGGCAATATATCAATCAAAATAGTAGAGTTTGTCCGGGGGCAGGAAAAGCTATCGGGCCCGATGCGCGCCGAAATGCCCGGAATCAGGGGCAAAAGGCGACCTATGATTTTCCCTAATAGAGCGGTGCGATAAAACTCAATTGAATGAGTAGAGAATTGATGTTGGATAAAGGCGACTTCACCAGCATGACGGATGGACATGACCGCATTGGCAATAAGGGGCGACACGCCGCCGCAGCGCGCCAGACGCCGCTTCTCCCTCGCCCGCTTCGGCGGCCGATGGCTGTCACCTTTGCTGTTACTTTTGCTGTGGGAGTTGGGCTCGCGCACGGGCCTTATCCCCGAACGCACGCTGGCGGCGCCGTCCGCCGTGATCGGCACGCTGATCCAGATGGTGCTGAGTGGCGAGCTGCCCTCCAACCTGCTCGTCTCCTTCGCCCGCGTCGCGGTCGGCCTGCTGATCGGCGTCGGTCTGGGGCTGGGGCTGGGGCTGGCGGCGGGCCTGTCGCGCGGCGCAGAACTGGCGATCGACCCGCTGATGCAGATCAAGCGGACCATTCCCGCGCTGGCGCTGACGCCGCTGTTCATCGTCTGGTTCGGAATTGGCGAGACGCCCAAGATCGCGCTGATCGCCTTCGGCACCATCTTCCCGGTCTATCTCAACCTTTATGCCGGCATTCGCGGTGTCGATCCGCGCCTGCTCGATGCCGCCAAGAGCTTCGGCCTCAGCCGCTGGGAACAGGTCTGGCACGTCGTGTTGCCCGCCGCCTTGCCCTCGCTGCTGGTCGGGCTGCGCTACGCCCTGTCCATCTCGATCCTGGTGCTGGTGGTGGCGGAGCAGATCAACGCCTCGGCCGGGCTTGGCTATCTCATCAATAATGCCCGCGACTTCATGCGCACCGACATCATCGTCGTCTGTCTCATGGTCTACGCCATTCTCGGCCTTGGTGCCGACTGGCTGGTCCGGTCCCTCGAAGCCCGCGCCCTCGTCTGGCGCCCCAGCATAGTGGAGAATTGATCATGGACGCGCGCCTCGGCTTTTCCAGCATCGACAGCGCGGCGCACCAGCCGCATCCCGAACCGGTCGTCCGCCTGCAGCACTTCACCCGCAGCTTTGGCGCCAACCGCATCATCGACGGACTGGACCTGGAAATCGCGCCGGGTGAGTTCATCGCCCTGCTGGGCCGGTCGGGATCGGGCAAGACCACCTTGCTGCGCACCCTCGCCGGGCTGGACGATGCCGGCGCGCAGGATGTGGAGGTGCCCGACAGCCGCGCCGTCGTGTTCCAGGATGCCCGACTGCTGCCGTGGAAACCGGTCTGGAAGAATGTCGCACTGGGTCTGAAAGGTGGTGCCATCCGCGATCGGGCGCAAGCCGCGCTGAAGGAGGTCGGCCTGGGCCATCGGCTCGACGCCTGGCCGCTCACCCTGTCCGGTGGAGAAGCGCAGCGCGCTGCGCTCGCCCGCGCACTGGTGCGCGAACCCCAATTGCTGCTGCTTGATGAGCCCTTTGCCGCGCTCGACGCACTGACCCGCTATCGCATGCATGACCTCGTCCTCTCGCTCTGGCGGACGCACAGGCCGGCGGTGCTGATCGTCACCCATGATGTCGAGGAAGCGATCGCGCTGGCCGACCGGGTGCTGGTGCTCGACAAGGGGCGGATCGTCGCGGAGGAGCGCATTCACGCCCAGCGCGGCGAGCGCGCGGGCCTTGCCGGCCGGCTGCGCGAACAGCTTCTGTCCCATCTGGGCGGCGACCATCATGGTGAGGGTGTGGTGCCCTTCGCCCGCCAGGCGGAGGCGGCGGAATGAACGCCGTCACCACGATCGAGCGGCCGGTCGAGACCAGCCGGCTGCGCGGTTTCGTCACCGCCTTGGCCGATCTGATTGCCTGCACCCGCGACGAACAGGCGCTGCTGGAAAGCGGCCGCACCCTGCTCGCCCGGCTGATCGCCCGCGACGACTGGCTGCCGCCCGAATATGCCCGGCCCGATCCCGATCGCTACCAGCAATATCTGCTTCACTGCGACAGTCGCGAGCGGTTCAGCATCGTCAGCTTCGTCTGGGGACCGGGCCAGTCGACCCCGATCCACGACCATGGCGTCTGGGGGCTGGTCGGCGTGCTGCGCGGCAGCGAGCAGGTCGAGCGGTTCCATCGCCTGCCCGGCGGCGGGCTGGTCGCGCAGGGCACGGATATATTGCGCGAGGGCGAGGTGGATGCCGTGTCGCCCCGGATCGGCGACATCCACCGCGTATCTAACGGCCGGGCCGATGCGCCGTCGGTCAGCATCCATGTCTATGGCGGCAATATCGGCGCGGTCGAGCGCGCGACCTTCGCCCCCGACGGCACGCCCAAAAGCTTCATCTCCGGATACGCCAATCGCGTCATCCCCAACCTCTGGGACAGATCGAGAAACGCATGACCACCGACATATTGGACCGCATAGAGGTCGCCACCCCGGCCGATATCCGCACCGCGCTGATCGCCCGCGACGAGATCGCCCTGATCGACGTGCGCGAGGAACATGATTTTGCGCAGGGCCATCCGCTCTTCGCTGCCCAGATCCCGCTGCGCCGCATCGATGAGGAAGCGCGCTGGCGCATCCCCCGGCTGGACACGCCGATCATCGTCTATGATGCGGGCGAGGGGCTGGCGCGCCGCGCGGCCGTGCGGCTGCAGGGGCTTGGTTACACCGATGTGCGCGAACTGGAGGGCGGGCTACATGGGTGGCGCGACGCCGGCTATGAATTGTTCGAGGATGTGAACAGTTACTCCAAGGCGTTCGGCGAACTGGTCGAGCATCGCCGTCATACCCCCAGCCTCGCGGCCGAAGATGTGCAGGCGCTGATCGACGAAAAGGCCGACATCGCGATCCTCGATGCGCGCCGTTATGACGAATATCATACGATGAGCATCCCGACCGGGACCAGCGTGCCCGGCGCCGAACTGGTGCTGCGCGCGGGCACGATCGCGCCCGATCCCGACACGACCATCATCGTCAATTGCGCCGGTCGCACCCGATCGATCATCGGCACCCAGTCGCTGGTCAATGCCGGCCTGCCGAACAAGGTCTATGCGCTGCGCAACGGCACGATCGGCTGGACGCTGGCCGGGCAGGGGCTTGAAACCGGCCAGGTGCGTGCGGCCCCCGAAGTCGATGGCAGGGCGATCGAGGCGGCCCGTGCCCATGCCCGCGACGTTGCCTATCGCGCCGGGGTCAAATGGATCGGCTGGAACGATCTGGAGCATCTGAAGGCTGATACCGCCCGCACCCTCTATCTCTATGATGTGCGCCAGCCGCGCGAATATGAGGCGGGGCATCTGCCCGGTTTCCGTAATGCGCAGGGCGGCCAGCTGGTGCAGGAAACCGACCATAATGCCCCGGTGCGCGGCGCCCGCATCGTCGTCACCGACGATCTTGGCCCGCGTGCCGACATGAGCGCCTCCTGGCTCGCTCAGCTGGGCTGGGAAGTCTATGTCCTGTCGGTCGACTGGTCGGCGGTGGTGCTGGAACGCGGCAGTGACGGCGCGCCACCCCCGCGTGGACCCGAGGGCCGCTACAAGCGCCCCTATGAGGGCACCGACAACAAGGCCGAGAAGATGCAGGCCTATCTCGACTGGGAATATGGCCTTGTCGCCCAGCTCGAAAAGGACGGCACCCACGGCTTCTACGTCATCTGATCTTCGGGAAGGAATGACCCCATGAGCGTCAAGTTCATCGGCTATATCGGCTTCAACAATGGCTCGGAAACCCAGGCGGCGGTGCGCAGCCGCGTGCTTGACAAGGACTATGTCGAGGCCGCGGCGAGGGCGCAGGAAGATGGCGGTTTCGACCGCGTCCTCATCCCCTTCGGCTCGAACAGCCCGGAAAGTCAGATCGTCGCGGCCCATGCCGCCGCGCTGACGAGCAAGCTTGGTTTCCTTGTCGCCCATCGCCCCGGTTTCACCCAGCCGACCGTGGCCGCGCGCCAGCTGGCGACGCTCGACCAGCTGTCGGGGGGGCGGGTCGCGGTCCACATCATCACCGGTGGCGCCGACGAGGAAATGGCGCGTGACGGCGACACCGGCACGGTCAAGGCCCAGCGCTATCAGCGCACCGACGAATATCTGACCATCCTGCGCCAGGAATGGACTGCGGCCCAGCCTTTCGACCATCAGGGTGACTTTTACGACATTCGTCAGGCCTTCAGCGCGATCAAGCCGGACAATCTGCCGGTTTTCTTCGGCGGTTCGTCGGCCGAGGCGATCGAGGTCGCCGGGCGCCATGCCGACGTCTATGCGCTCTGGGGCGAAACGCTCGAAGCGGTGCAGGACACGGTACGCCAGGTGCGCCGTGCCGCCGTCCGTCATGGCCGCAATCCCGGCTTCTCGCTGTCGCTGCGTCCGGTGATCGCCGATACCGAAGAAGCGGCCTGGAAGCGCGCGGCGGAGATTGAGGAGCAGGTGCGCGCCAATCGCGTCGCCGCCGGACTTCCGCTGACCGGCCATCGCCCGCCCAATGTCGGATCGCTGCGCCTGCTGGAGGCGGCCAGAGCCAACCGGCAGGACAAGCGGCTGTGGACCGGCGTCGCTGCGCTCACCGGCGCGGCCGGCAATTCCACCGGCCTGGTCGGCACGCCCGAACAGGTGGCCGACGCGATGCTCGATTATTATGACATCGGCATCGATCATTTCCTGATCCGCGGTTTCGATCCGCTGGGCGATTCCATCCTCTATGGCCGCGAACTGCTGCCGGTCGTCCGCCGCAAGGTGGCCGAGCGGGAGAAGGTCGACGTCGCGCTCGCGGGCTGACATGGCAAGCAAGAAATCGATCCTGATCGCCGGCGTGCTGATCGCCTCCGCCGGTGTCGCCTTCGCTGTCACCCAATATCGCACTGAACAGGTGCCGGTGCTGCGCGTCGCCAACCAGAAGGGGCAGGTCAAGGCGATGATGCTTGCCTCCGGCGCGCTCGATGGCGCTTCCTACAAGGTCGAATGGTCGGAATTTCCCGCCGCCCAGCCACTGCTGGAAGCGGTTGGCGGCGGCGCGGCCGATTTGGGCCTTGCCGCCGACGCGCCCTTCATCTTCGCCTATCAGAGCGGCAGCCCGGTCAAGGCGATCGCGGTGCAGGCGCCAGCCAACCAGGCGGCCGAGGCGCTGGCGATCCTAGTGAAAAATGGCTCGCCGATCCGATCTGCCCAGGATTTGGCTGGCAAGACAATCGCCACCACGCGCGGATCGATCGGCCATCATCTGCTGCTCCAGGCGCTGGAGCGGGCGCATATCCCGGCCGACAAGGTCAAGATCACCTTCCTGCCGCCGGGCGATGCCAAGGCTGCGTTCGACAGCGGATCGATCGACGCCTGGTCGACCTGGACCCCCTATACCAATGTCGCGGTCAAGGAAGGGGCGCGGGCGGTTGTCGATGCCAGGGATTATGGCCTGCCGCTCTATATCGACATCGCCCATGATGCCTCGATCGCGCCCAAGCGCGCGCTGCTGGCCGACTTCCTTCAGCGCGAGGCGAAGGCGGTCGCCTGGGCCCGCGCCCATCCCGACCAGTTTGCCGCCGTGCTGGCCAAGGAAACCGGCCTGCCGATCGACATCGCCCGCGCCAGTTTCGAACGCAGCAACCGCATTTCGCAGCCTGTCGATGCCAAGGTGATCGCCCATGAACAGGCGATCGTCGAGCGCTATCGCCGCGCCGGCCTGATCGATCCCAAACGGGACGTGGCGCAGGCCTTCGACACCAGTTTCGGATCCTGACGCAAGGAGCTTTCCCCATGGCCACCATCCTCAAGGATGATCGTTTTTCGCGCACCGGCATCAGCGAAGCCGAATGGAAGGTGCGGGTCGATCTCGCCGCCTTCTATCGGCTTTCGGCGCTCTATGGCTGGGACGATTTCATCTACACCCATATTTCCGCCCGCGTGCCGGGACCGGACCATCATTTCCTGATCAATCCGTTCGGCCTGATGTTCGACGAGATCACCGCATCCAGCCTGGTCAAGGTCGACCTCGACGGCAATGTCATCGGGGAGAGCGACTATGGCATCAACTATGCGGGCTATGTGATCCATTCGGCGATCCACGGCGCGCGCGACGACGCCCATTATATCGCTCATTTTCACAGCGCCGACGGCATGGCGGTGTCCGCACATGCTGAAGGGCTGCTGCCCTTGAATCAGCGCGCGCTGGCCCTGATCCCGCGCCTGTCCTATCATGACTATGAGGGCGTGGCGCTGAACCTGGACGAGCGCGAGCGGCTGGTGGCGGACTTGGGCGATACCAAGGTCATGCTGCTGCGCAACCACGGCACGCTGGCGCTCGGCGCAAGCCCCGGTGAGGCGTGGAGCGGCATCTATCAGCTCGAATCCGCCTGCACCGCGCAGGTCCGCACGCTCAGCGTCGGGCGCGACAATGTGCTGATCGCGCCGGAGGAGGCGCAGGCGGAAGTGAAGCGCCAGATGTCGCGCGAGCGCCAGCCGGTCGAAGGACGGCGCACCCATTATGATCTGGTCTGGGAAGCGGCGCTGCGCAAGGCATCGCGCCAGGCAGCTGGCTATGACGCCTGATCTATAAGGATTAATCGGCGGCTTTCCGTCAAGTCTCATTGGCGTCGCGTCACACGCGGCGCCATTTTCCTATCTCCAGCAAAGGAGACAGGCAGATGGCGACGATCGTCGGCGACAATTTGAGGGCGCGCTACGCCGCGCTTCAGGCAGAACGGGAACGGGACTGGCCGCCCGCCCAACTGGCGCGCAACGCGGCGCAGCGGCAGCAACTGGTGGCGCGCTTCGATCCGGCGACGGTGGCGCAGCCCGGCGATGTCCTGCCCGATCTGGGGTTCGATGATGTCGATGGCGGCACCCTGACGCTCGACGCGCTGACGGCGCAGGGATCGGCCTTGCTGATCTTCTTCCGCTTCGCCGATTGCCCGGCGTGCAACATCGCCTTGCCCTATTATGCCGAAACGCTCTGGCCGGTGCTGCGCGCGCGCGGCATCCCGCTGGTCGCGCTCAGCCCACAGCAGCCCGATCGGCTGGCGGAGATCAAGCGCCGCCACGATCTGCCCTTCGCTGTCGCGACCGATCGCGACAATCAGCTCGCCCGCCTGCTTGGCATCGCCTTCGTCCCCGATGATCGCCCGTCGCCGCCGCCCGCCGGCTGGATTGGCGAGGTGACCGGCACGGGCAGCTGGGAATTGCCGCAGCCCGCCGTGCTGCTGTTGGGGCCGGGCCGGGTGGTGCAGCGCTTGCAGGTCAGCCCCGACTGGCTCGACCGACCGGAGGCCGACGATATCCTCGCCTGGCTGCGCTGACCGCAACAAAAAGGGCCCGGCAATTTGATTGCCGGGCCCTTTTTGTTTGATGGGATCAGGCGGCCGACTTGGCCTCGCGCGCAACGCTGTAGCGATTGTCCGGCACCGACAGGCCCAGATGCTCGCGGAAGGTCGTGCCCTCATAGTCGGTGCGGAACAGGCCGCGCTGCTGCAGGATCGGGATCACCTTGTCGACGAACAGGGCCAGTTGTCCCGGCAGCGGCTCGAACAGGACGAAGCCGTCGGC
>NZ_NOIW01000160.1:0-8895 GCF_002708645.1 Sphingobium sp. IP1 | reverse complement strand
GCCTCACCCCATCGTAATACCAGATTGATCTGGCCCCCTACTCAAGGCGTCAATTCTAATGTTCAAAAGGCAGCTTTTGTCGAGAGCGGCCGTCGGGACTCATTTAACGAACAGCGTTAGTTGGTCGTAACTGATCGCCGCGTCGTGGGACTAAGCGGTCGTTCCCAAGCTAGCCGCTGAACGTCAGTCTACGCGGATTCCTGTCATTCCCTAGCATGAGATGGCCCAGAGACTGGTCGGCCCCTGTGCATTATTCGGACACAGATTCACGGTAGCGGTTTTGTGAGCAGCGGCAGAAGGCCTTCCGCGTCGAGATTGAGGCGGTCGGACCAGATATAATCGCCAGTGAGATTGATCCGGTCCCATCCCAGCGGTGACAGCCGGGACAACATGGCGGGTTCGATCGGCGTGCCCCGGCGTCGCAATTCGCCGATGGCGCGACCGAGATAGCGGCAATTGAACAGGATGATGGCGGAAGTCACCAGGTTGAGGGCAGCCGCGCGGGTCTGCTGGTTGTCCATGCCGCGGTCACGGAAGCGGCCGAGGCGATGGAAGGCGACAGCCCGGGCCAGGCTATTGCGTGCCTCGCCCTTGTTCAACTCGGCGGTGACGGTGCGGCGAAGATCGCTGTCTTCAAACCAGCGCAGCGTGAACAGCGTACGCTCGATCCGCCCGACCTCACGCAGAGCGGCCGCAAGACTGTTTTGTTGCCGGTAGGCAGACAGCTTCTTCAGGATCAGCGATGGCGTTACGGTGCGGTCTCGCATCGCCCCTATCACCTGGGATATCTCGTCCCAGTGGGGGGGCGGTGAGAGGATGGGCAAAAACGTACGCTCTCATGACTGCCATCCGAGACGCTGGCCGCAAGGCTCTCAATCTACCCCCGGATAGCCGCGCAGTCTAAGCGTTCGCTGATTGTTCGTCCTTAGCGTTGCGTGTGGATGGCTCCCGCGTTGCGGTGCGATTTTCTGACGTTCTGACATGCCATATCGAGTGCAGTCGCGTGTCCGGCCTTTATGTGCAGCCTTTATACGGCTGCTGGCCTTGAAGGATTCCGCCAGCCCTGGCCTCCTCATCGTTTACGCGGACTCGAAGTCCTGTACGCTAAGCAGGTTTGCCGAAGCTCGGTGGATCGAATGGCTTGCCTTCAGTCGGTCTTCACACCTCAACCTTGTTTTGCCATCGCCTGCCAATCAGGCTGCGATCGCCAATTCCTTTCTTTCATACTCGACGCCGCGCGTCATCACCACCCATGCAATACGCGCCATCTTGTTGGCCAGAGCAACGGCCACGACCTTGGGCGGACGGCGATCAAGCAAGGCTTTGGCCCATTCAAAGCCTTTGACGCTGCCCGCCCGGACATGCCGCAGCACTGAAGTCGCACCGACGACCAGCAATTGTCGCAGGTAGCGATTGCCGCCCTTGGTAATCTTGCCCAGGCGGGTCTTGCCACCTGACGAGTTTTGCCGGGGCACGAGTCCAAGCCAGGCGGCGAAATGGCGGGCCGACCTGAAGCTCTGCGCGTTGGTCACCATCGACGCGAGCGCCGAGGCGGTGATCACACCAACGCCGGGGATGGTTTCAAGGATGTTGCTGACGTCGTTGCGATAATGCCAGCGGGTCAACTGCTTATCGATCCCGGTGAGCTTGTCCTGCAGTTCCTGAATGTGGCGCGCTAAGACGCCGAGTGTCTCGCGCGCCAGTTCCGGAAGATCGAGTTCGTCCCCTTTCGCAAGCCGATCGACCATGCGCACCACCTGCGCCACGCCGGTACCCGTCACAAGACCGAATTCGGCCAGATGGCTGCGCACGGCATTGAACATCATCGTCCGCTGCTTGATCAGCAGTGCCCGCGTTTTGTGCAGCACGCCGCCAGCCTGCTGGTCAACTGACTTGATTTCGACGAACCGCATTGTCGGCCGCGTCACCGCCTCGCAAATCGCTTCGGCATCGGCGGCATCGTTCTTCTGCCGCTTGACGTAAGGTTTCACGTAGATCGGCGGGATGAGTTTTACGTCGTGGCCCAGGTTCTGGAGCTGCCGACCCCAGTGATGCGCCGTTCCGCAGGCTTCGATCCCGATCAGAACCGGAGGCAATGCCGCGAAAAACTTCAACATCTGTCCGCGCTTCAATTGCCGGGTCACAACCACCTGACCCGCCGCGTCTACACCATGGACCTGGAACACCGACTTCGCGATATCCAGCCCAATCGTGACAATCTCACTCATCGTCCGTCTCCTCGCTCTTCAGCCGAGGCAGTCTGCCTCAGCCGGTGAGCGGGAGCCATCCACTCCATCGTTTGGCGTACCTTCCACGCTATGTCCTCAACTTCACGTCGATGGCGGCACGATCAGCGGCTTCTTCCTGTTGCCACGCGACATGATGGTCGATGCGCCGACAGACGGTTCGCAAGGGGCGATCTACATCCTCTATAATGGCCGACTTGCGCCGAAGTTCAAGGTGTCGAAACCGCGCACTTTGAGCCTTGTGTCGCGTGCGCTTTCCACCGTGCTGGGCGAAGCGGACAGGACGATCATCGATGATCTACGCAGCTTTGCGCAGGAGCGTAAAATCCGGCTCTCCATATGCGCAATCGATGAAGCCGCCCCGAACGCTGATGCGCCCTTGTTCGACACCGGACATATGCGCAAACTCTACACCATGGGAGAAGAGGAAGGGCGGGCTCAAGATGGGTGTCTGATCTCAACCTCTATACATTCACCGATTATTCGCCCTTAGCATTGTCTGGCGCACCCCCGACGCTATGCCCTCCAAAGCGCTCATATGATCTCCATTTTTTTGTTTGAGGCAATAATATTGTGAACAATAAGCTATTCAAGGCGTGGGAAAATTTGGCCGAAGGATGACTGACGCACTCTCTGCAGACCTTCCTTCTTCATCAATGGCGGGAACGAGAGCGGCGCAGCAGCGTAATGCGTTCACCAAACTTTGTGGAGAATGCAATGCGCTATCTTATCGGCACTGCTCTGGCTGCCGCCCTTCTGTCCCCCGTCGCCTATGCCCAGACCATGTCGGGCGTCGCGCAGACCAACGTCGCAGGTGAAACCACCACGGTGTTCTCGATCCAGCCCCAACGTCAGGTCTCGGCTTCCGACTACGTCAAGCTGAGTGCTGATGCTCTCAACTATCGTATTGCAGCTTCGCAGCTTGCGCTGCGCAAGGCTGAGCGTGCCGATGTGAAGGCCTACGCGAAGGCAGACTATGATCAAGCAAAGAAACAGCGGGACTCGCTTTTTGCCGCCCTCTCCAACAAGGATCGAAAAATCGCCAAGCCTACGCTAGCTCTCTCGTCGCAGCGTGCTGCGTCAATTGATTTGCTCAAGAAGAGCAAGGACGATTTCGACAATCTTTATCTGACGCAGATGGCAGATGAAGCTCCGTCGATGTGGGCACTGCAGAAGGGCTACGCTCTGGAGGGCAGCGATCCGGCTCTGAAGCAGGTTGCTACCCTTGCAGTGCCGACGATCGAAAGCGGCTATACCGTGGTCAAGGGGCTGACGCCGGCGGCAGTTGCCTCGCGCTGACCTAAGCAATGCGGGACACCTGAAATACGGTCTTCTCGCTTGATCACCATCATGGCAGAAGTGGCATTTTTGTCACTTCTGCCATTTTGTTGTTACTTGTCGAAACTCTCTTTGACGTTCGGGGTTAGCAGGTCACTTACCGACAGTTTCGGTACGAACAAATTTGAAGAGAGATACATGAAGAATTTGATCCTTGCTGCCGCTGTCTGCTGCTTTGTTCCTACGCTTGCGTCTGCACAGGAGACCGCTCCCGACGGCACTGATGCATTTGGCATCGAGCCTTATGTTGGCGTCCTTGGCGGGTATCACACCTTCGACAAAGATAGCGAATTCGGCTCGCCGCGTGGCGGTAGCATGAACGGCGCGCTCATCAGCGGGATTGCAGGCGTCAACATTCCCTTGGGTCCGGTATTTGTTGGTGCGGAGGGTAACGCCAGCAAGGGCTTCAACGACATCGATTGGGAATATGGCGTTCGTGGCCGCATTGGTGCGCGGGCCGGCGAGAGCGGAATGGTGTTTGCCTCTGCCGGATATCAGTGGGTTAATGGCAAGCGCGCCTACAGCGACCAAAAGGACTGGGTGTATGGCGTGGGCGTCGAAGTTGGACCCAAGGATATCGGTCTGGGCGGCGTAACCGGTAATAGCGGCATTCGCATTCGCCTTCAGATGGAAACCTACGATTTTGACAGTCTGCGGCCCATGGGCGGCGTAGTCTTCCACTTCTAATGAATGGGGCGGGGTTCGTTGTCAAGATCGCGACGGCCCTGACCTACCTCTTGCTCCAATCGAACCTGGGAGATGTTGTGGCATTGTAGGGTATCGAACGCCAGTATAACTACGTTATACAATATAGTCTATCGTTGAACTTTCTTGCTTACACTACCGTCAGGTCCAGCTTGATACTCTATCATTGCACAATGAGCGGACTGCCCTTGTCGCAGTAGCGCACAACAATGTCTCTTCACGGATCGCAGGACACAGGCCGGAACCATAGAGAGTGTCAGCAAGAGCATCGACGGTTGTCGCCTTGGCGCGATAGGCACCGGTCGCCACATTGCCTTCTCAGGTAACTTTCTATGGGATAAAGTTGCAGCGTCTGCAGAACGTAAGACGCTCAACCTGCCAAAAGATAGCTGCGCCGCATAAATGTTCGTTGATTGTTCGCCCCTAGCGTTGTCTGGCGTACTATTCACGCTATGCCCTCCTATAGCACGGATGCAGCCCTGATCGACCGAGACGGGACGAAGCGGGGTGCGAAGAGGTCGGCCCGGCAACATCGGCGGCTTGCGCGGCCTATATCACTTGAGGGCAGGAGAAGCCTGCCCGGAGAATGAGATGCCGCCCACCGCGCCTGCCCGCGTTCCGTCACCGATCGCCATGCCCGACGATGACTTTGGAGCTGCGCTGATTGCACAGGCGGCCGCGCTCAGCGCCTATGCCCGGCGGCTGACCGGAGGCGGTGCCGATGCCGACGATCTCTTGCAGGACACCATGCTGCGCTGTTGGGCCGCGCGCGCCAGCTTCGCGGCCGGAACGAGCCTCGCCGCTTGGGCTCGGACCATAATGAAGAACAGTTTCCTCACCGGTCGCCGCCGCGCGCGTTTCCATGCCGATCTGCCCGAGGATGCGCGCGACCGGATGCTGAACGTGGGCGAGACCCAGAGTCTTGCCATCTGGCTGCGCGATACGGATTGGGCGCTCAGCGAACTCCCGCCCCACCAGCGCGAGGCGGTGCTGTTGGCGAGCCAGGGCGTGTCCGTCGAGGACGGAGCGGCGCAGCTCGGCATTGCTACAGGAACGTTCAAGAGCCGTGTCGCTCGCGGGCGGACCCGGCTGCGCGCCCTGATCGATGAGCGATCAACGCCGCTGCTGGCCGACAGGACTGGCCGCGATACACCCTCGCCAGAGGCCAAGCTGCCCGTCCGCCTGCGGAAAAAGCGGGACTGGCGGGGCGTCAAGATCGGCTGAACCCCGGTGTGCCGGTTGGCTTGTTGCTTTTCTTAACAGTTTGCCGGTAGCGTGCGCGCACCTGCGGAGACGCGGGTGGAGGCGTGGAAACCTCCTGAAACACGAGCCGGTCGAGCTTCATCGACCGGGTGGCGGGCGCGCATGTCCAAGCCACCCGGCCAAAGGCGTCCGCGCCTGACGTGTTTCAGGTTTCCAACACCCGGTTCAGTGGCCGGCACGTCTCCGAAATGGGGCGTGCCGCCGGCTGCACAGGAACACTTGGGGCGGGAATGAGCTTGGAGAACCTTTTGACCGAGTAGGACATGCGTGAATAGCCATCTGCCTGTCGGCCGCCTCGCCGATCATCTTCATTCCTTGCCGCGCGAACGCGCCTGGTTCGCGATTCTCCTCAGCGTCACGGCGCTGGCGCTGGCGGACGCACATTTTCCCCGAATAGGTCTCGCGCCGCTCTATATTCCGATCGTCTGCGCCGCCTGCTGGGCGCTAGGAAGCCGCGCTGGCTATTTGGTGGCGATCGTCGCGGCCGTCCTCGCCGTCGTGCCGCATGTCGCCGAGCTGCCCAGGCTCTCTCCCGCCCTGCTAGGGGCAAGGATGGCCGTGCGTGCCGTCACCTATGTTATCGTCGCCGCCATTGTTCTCAGCTTCCGCCGGTCTTTCGACCGAGAGCACCACTTGGCGGCGCGCGACCGCATGACCGATGCGCTCAACAAGGAGACGTTCCGCGAGCGCGTGGTCCATCGTCTCGATCTAGCGGTGCCTGCCCGGCAATCCTTCCTGCTCGCGATCCTTGATCTCGACGACTTCAAGGGCATCAACAACCGCCACGGCCATGTTGCCGGCGATGAGGTGCTGCGCGCCTTTGCGCAGGGCGCGCGGGGGATCGTCCGGTGGGAGGATGATTTCGGGCGGATCGGCGGCGACGAGTTCGCTTTTCTGCTTCCCGTTCATTCGGCCCAGGAAGGGGTGTATTTCGCCCGCGTGCTCCACAAGCGCCTGTCATCGGTTCTAGCCGGCACGCCTCATCCAGTAACGTGCAGCATGGGCGCGCTGCTGATTCAGCCTGATACCCCGCGCGACGAGCCCTCGTTGATGCACGCGGTCGATCAGCTCATGTACGCGGTCAAGCGCGCCGGGAAGAACGCCGTGGAGATCGGCTGCGCAACGACCGGTCGAGGCCGGGACGCTCCTGTTCCGTCCCGGCTCCGGGTAATGGAGGCCACATGACGAGCGAGCAGCCCGACAGGACTCATCAGAGCGATGGGCGAAGCTTTCGCGGTGATCGGCACGCCGATGGACAGAGCCAGCATCGCCAGTATCGATGAGTTCGCCAACGCGCTCGCTATATACGCGGCGGTGCGCGCCGAAACCGATGGCGATCAAGCTTAGCAGGCAGCATCGAGCGCGCGGCAGAGCGCTCCGATCAGAAGCTCGCGCGACGTGGGCTTGTGGCAGGTCGGGCGTGAGGCGTGGACAGCCGGGATCATGCTGGCCGCGCCCGTGGCGAAGATGAAGGGCACGCCGCGCCGATTCAGTTCGTCCGCGATCGGGAATGAGGTTTCGGAGCCAAGTTGCACATCGAGGCTGGCAACATGAGGCGACGAGTCCAGCGCCGAGAGGGCGTCCCGCACGCAATCGACAGGGCCGACGACTTCTGCGCCGGCGTCGGATATTATCTCAACCAGCGTGGCCGCGACCCAGTAATCATCTTCAACAACCAGCACACGAAGGCCGCTGATCCCGTCTCGTGTAGTCATGTCGCACCAAGCATTTACGCAGCCGTTCCACCGACCAGCGCAGCAACGCGCCGTCTGGCTCTGCGCTCCACGCGGACATGCAAAATGTTCGTCTTGGGCGATCGATTGATCTAAATAGCCGGGTAGGGGGCGCGTAGAGTTATGGTCGATACTGAAACCCGGATTCGTGAGCTTGAGCATCGGTTCAGGAACATTCTCACTATCGTTCGTTCTCTTGTCAGCCAGAGCTTGCAGGCGGCCGATTCGATCGAAGACGCCCGATCGACCATTGACGAGCGATTGGCGGCGCTGGGTAGCGCGACCGAGCAGCTTCTATCCCATAATTGGGAGACCGCGCCCCTCCCGGCGCTGGCCGAGAATGCACTGGCGCACTTCACCCTCTACGCGGAGCGGCTTCGCCTTGATGGCCCCACGGTCACGATCGGCCCCAAGGCGGCGATGACGTTGACCCTCGCCTTTCACGAGCTGGCGACGAACGCGATCAAATATGGTGCGCTGTCCAACGAAACAGGCACTATCGAGCTGACGTGGAAAGTGCTGGGATCGGGCATCGAGGCCGAGCTTTGGATGCAATGGGCCGAACATGGCGGCCCGCCAGTCGTCAGGCCCGAGCGGCGGGGCTTTGGATCGCGGCTGATATGCACGGCCGCAAGCCGCAGCTTGCGCGGCCGTGCCGAGTTGGAATTTCCCGTCTCGGGCGTCGTGTGGACCTTGCTCGCCCCTCTGGCCGCGGTCGAGCTATGATCGAATCCGGATACGGGTCATCCCCGCCGCTAAGCCTTGGGTTCATCGCGCATGCCTGTCTCTTCGGCCCACGCTCCTTGTCCGACTGGATCCCTCCCGTCACTTTGATCGTCTCTTTTGTCAGGGTCTGAAATCCGGAGCACGTCTGTATGTCCAAACCGCTCTCCCCCGAAACAATGGCTTTGGTGAAAGCTACGGCGCCTGCGCTCCAGCAGCATGGCGTGGAGATCACCACGCGCATGTACCAGCGCCTGTTCGTCGATCCGGAGATCAAGGCGTTGTTCGACATGGCCGCGCACGAATCCGGCGCGCAGCCCAAGCGGCTCGCGGCGGCGATCCTCGCCTTCGCGCAGAATGTCGATAAGCTCGACGCGCTGAAACCGGCGATCGAGCGGATCGCCGCGCGTCATGTCGAAACACACATCAAGCCCGAGCATTACCCCACCGTGGCGAACGCGCTGCTCCCCGCCATCCGCGATATTCTCGGCGAAGCCGCGACCGAGGAAATATTGACGGCATGGGGCGAGGCCTATTGGTTTCTAGCCGATATCCTTATCAACCGTGAGGCGCAGCTCTACCAGACCAAGGCGGCATGATCGCCGCAGCAGGCCGCTCCTCCCAAAGGATGTGAGAAGCCGATCCTAGAATCGTGGCTGCGGTAGCCAAGATGCTCATTGTTCGACGTCATTTGCCAGTTTGAGAAGCTTGGTCTCGATGCCTTTCAGGCCGGCAATGGCCTCATGGTCGGCGACTGACCGGGGGCGTTTGCGGGAGGGGGCGGAATCCTACGCTAAGGATTTGGGCCAGCGATATTCCCCGGTTAGATTGATGTGTTCCCATCCCAACGGCGAGACGTGGGCGAGTAGATCAGGCGCGATATGGGT
>NZ_NOIW01000016.1:0-87425 GCF_002708645.1 Sphingobium sp. IP1 | reverse complement strand
GGGTGGGGGCGGGCGTGGCTTCCTCGGCCCAATCTTCGGGATCGTCCTGCGCCAGCAGGGTCATCGCCTGCGCCGTGCGCCGGCCCGCCGGGGTCAGCCGCGCCGCGCCGCGAATATCGTCGAACAGGCGATAGCCCAGCCGCATTTCCAGCGACGCCATGTCGCGCTCGATCACGGCGGATGAAACGCCCAGCGTCTGGGCGCAGCGCGTCAGGCTGCCCGCGGCCACCATCTGCGCGAAAATGTCGAGTTGGCGCAGGGACGGGTTGGTCATGGCCGAGCGATAGAACAAAGACGAGGCCGGGTTAAGAGGCGTTCTCGCGCATTTACCATCAATGGGCTGTTGACGAGCCCCGGTGAATGATGGCAGGGCGCGTCACCTGACGGGCGGGTATAGCTCAATGGTAGAGCACTAGCCTTCCAAGCTCTTTAAAATCCAGCAATCTCGGGCGCTCCGCTGTAAAACTGCCCTAAATCAGCTTGTTTGTTATCAATAGGTTGGATTTTCGGTGTAAACCGATTTCAGGCAAAAATGCGCTGGGTCAGTCTTGTTCACCTGCGCGCCTTTCACTATCGTTTTCCGGCTCCTGGCGCACCTTATCGTCATCGCGGCGCGCGTCAGGGGCACGCTTGACCGCCCGGCCGAGCGCCTTTGCAGCGGTCACGACATAGCCCAGCGCCTCAAACGCGAGCCCGACCTTGCCGAGCCCGCGCGTGATCTTGCCCAGTCCCATTAGCGCGCCCTCGTCAGATAGTTGGCCAGGATGCAGGCGCCGCCGCCGAGGAGAGCCACGGTCAGCCAGAAGGCGGTCATAATGTCGGTTAGGTTCATGGCTGCGGATCCTGCGCAGGAGGATTGGCCGGCGGCGCGTTGGCGAGGCTCTGGCCCATGCGATCAAGGCTCCGCTGCTGCCACCGCTCCTTGATAGCGTTGATGATGGCCATAAGGATCGCAGTCCATGCCGAAGCCTCGCCCGCGCTGTTGTCGCGGATCGCGAGGCCCATCAGCACCATGACGCCGATCGAGATGATGCCGAGCAGAACGATTTCGGAGAAGTGATCGTTGGGCGGGGTCATCGCGCCCACTCCCCGGTCTTCTTTTGCAGCCAGGTCAGGAACTCGCCCACCGTCTTGCCCTTCAAGATCGAAGGGTTTGCCTTGGTTGCGGCAGGGCCGGCAAGGGCTTCAGCGCTCGCCTTCACGTCGGCACCAATGATCGCAGCGGCAGTAACGCGGCCGAGGAAGTGCGCAGCGTACAGCGATGCCCTGTTGATCGGGATGCCCTTGCCGCGCAGATAGGCGGCGTTCTTTGCGGTGAACGTCTTGGCGCGCGCAAGCTGCTCATCGGCCGATGGCATCAGGCCGCCGAAGGCCTTGGACATGTCGGCGCCCCATTTGCCGCCTTCGCCGAGCCAGGTTGATTTGATGAACTGATACAGGCCCGAAGCACTGGAGGTGCTGGCCTTGATGTAAGGCCGGTCACCGCTCTCGATCTTGGACAGCATCGGCCAATAGTCATCGGGCAAGCCGGTTGCCGGCGCAGGCTTGGGCGGTGCCAGCTTGTCCAGCATCGCGATCGTGTCGAGGCCTGCCCAGCCGTCGATCGGCGAAAGGCCGGTGCGCTCCTGAAACAGCCGCACGAAGTCGTCATCGGAAATGGTGGTCATTGCAGTCCCCCTTGCCGTAGCTGTTCGATGTTCGCGCGCTCATGGCGCCAGTGCCGCATCATGCGGCCGATGAAGTAAATAAGGACGCCGATCGAAAAGAGCGTGGTGGCCCAGCCGTCGAAGGGGCTGCGCTGACCTTCCCAGATGACTGTCACCGTCATGAGCGAGCAGCCGGCGGCGAGCGCCATGCCGTTGCGCTCCCATGCATTGAACAGGCCGGGAAAGCGAACCAGCTTCCAGACGAGGATGATGGTTATCGCCAGCCGTGCCAGCGAGTTGAGGATGTCCCACGCGATCATTGCATGTCTCCTGTCCCAATGAGCCGCTCAAGCTTCTGGATGATCCAGGGCAGGATGATGTGTGCGGCGATCGCAAACAGGTAGGTCAGGGCCACGATAGCCCTTGCGTCATCCTCCTTTACCCCGACGAACTCGCGCGCCGCCCACGGCGTCACGAACATCGCGAACGTAGCGCCCATCAGGATCGCAAGCGCCATTTTCGTCTTCGTCATCGATCGCCAGCGCCTTGCGCCAAGCGACGAAACGGCTCCCATCAGCGCGGCGAGCGGGATGTAGACGAACCGCACCATCATATCATCATGTGCCACTGCGCGCCGCCCCCTGTTGTGTGTGCATTGTAGCCTCCCTATCAGCGCGGATGACCCGCTCGTGACGACGCTCGGGTTGCCGGCTGCTCAGCGGTTGCCAGCGATCCCGGCGCCTGGCCTTTGGCGGGGACGCCGGGGTCATCGGTCAATCGGCTGATTTACTGCACCCCAGTCACTGACGCTCACGACACCATGGAGCATCATCTGTTGGGCGGCGGAGGTGATCATGGTTTCCACACTGCGCGTGACCACGCGCTAACCAGCCTCGCTTTCCGCGCCGCGCCCGCAGCCGTCGGATGCAGATCATCACCTAACAGCGTGGCCTTGTTGGCCAGGTTTGCGCCAAACAGATCATGCATAGGTAGAACGGCCACCTGATTACGACGCCCTGCCGCGATGATCGCGTCCTGAAACTCGGACAGATAGACGCCGTTTACGTTAGGATTTACATTACTGTCGCCCAGCACTGCCGCTGGCCCGCGCCACCAAGGCGTCACCAGCGCCAATTCGATTAACGGGTAGGCGGTCAGAATGCGGCTGATGGCCAGATTGATACTGCCGCGCAGGTCATATTCGGAGGCGCTATCCGCAGCGCCGATGGCTCTGCCCGCCGACCAGTCGTTGGTGCCCCAATCCATGATGATGCGGGTGACATTTGCATAGTTTGTCGCCGCGAGCGCCGCCGCCTGCGGTCGGTTGTCGTCGCCGTTAAATGCAAACAGGCTATCCGCCGCATTGATCAGCGGCGTCCATATCCCGGTACGGACGCGCTCTGCCAGCCGCACCATGCTCATCTCGTTGGTGTAGGCGTCCGGTTCGCTCGACGTGACGCGCGGCGTCCAGCGACATCCGCCAAAACCACCGTTAATGACCGTCGCACCTGTAAGGGCGGCGACCGCCGCAGGGACGCCGAAGCTCTCGGTGATGCTGTCGCCAAAATAAACCCACGTCTCTCCCGCAAAGGGTAGCTTGGCGACCGTATCGACTTGGCGCTTGATGTCGCGCAGGCGATCGCGACGGGTGATCGCCGGATACCAATCGTCCTGCACTACATCATCGATCGTCAGTGCAGACTTGTGCTGCACATAGGACCATCCGCCGATCTGTGCCGTGCCGGTCACGGTCGCCAGCACACCTATGCGTAGCGCGGTCAGGTCAGCGCGGTCAGGCAGTTGACCGGCCACATGATAGAGCCGAGTTGTGCTGTCGATCTGGATATAGGAGGTCATAGTCAACCCGCCCACATAGATGGCTCCGGCATACCAATAGACGCCGCAAACCGGCCACGTCACACCATCCGATGCGTATGCATATAGGCTGGCGACAAAGTATTGGCCGCTCGATCCGGCATTGAGTATTGCGGCTTCCCGCAACCGGTTGCTGCCGCCCGTCCCGACATTGACGGCTTTGTATATTCCGCGCGCCATCATCTCCGCAGATGCCGGATCGACGGTCGAACTGCCGTTAATCCAGATCGGCGCGGCCTCCAGCGGATCGTTATTGCCGTTCGGCCAGATGTTTGACCATGGCTTGTCGCCGCGACGCAGCTTGTCAGCGCGTGCGTTGATGGCTGTGTTGTTGGTCGCTATCGCGCTGTCAGTAGAATCGCGCCATGCATCCCGCGTCGAGTAGCCAGACCAATCGACCATGCTCACCGCATTTGGGCTTAGTGCGTTTTCGGCGATAGCAGCGGTCCATCCGCCAATCTCGACCGCCGCGCCCGCCGCAAGTGTGTTAAGACCGTAAGCCATTGACGCCAGTGTCCCGCTGGCAGGCAAACGCGATCGGCCCCAATACCAACGCACCTTGTCGCTGATTTGCACATGGCCGCCGATCGCCTCAGATTGACCTGATACCTGCGATCCCCCCGAAAGTGCGTTATAGACGTAGATGGAGAGCATGGGCGAGGCGGGCCAGGTCGTGCCATCGGCGGACCTGACCAATGCGCCGACAACTACATATTTGCTTGCCGTTTGCGCTGGCAATGCATCACGCTTGTAGAGGGATGCCGCCGTGGTGCCGGTCCCGATCGGATGCACGCGCGACACGCCGAGCGCGGCCAGTTCAGCGCTGGCCGCCACCTGGACGGGTATTGATCCAGAGCCCTGGTAAGCACCTGCATTGAGCGCGCCAGACGCATCATAGGCGATGTTGCGCGCCCGCGATGCCTGCGCTGGCGGTACGTCGATCAGGCGCGGCGCAAGCATGAGCGGGGTCGCGGTCGCCGAATTGACCAGTACGCCGGTCGCCAGCTCGTGATAGTCGATGTCCAGCGTGATCTGGATGCTGCTGCTGGCGATAACACGCCGGGTCGGCCCCGATGCAGACTTGGCGATGGTCGCCTCCGTCGTGTCGATGACCGCGACATTGTCCGATGCGCGCCGTATGATGATGCGATCACCCACCGCGCCGTCCCCATGTGCGAACACGGCGATATAATAGTGATCCGCGCGATCCCACCCATAACCGACAACCTCACGAACGCGGATCGCCCGCGCGACCGACTTGTGCGCGCTGGTCCATGTCAGTCCGCTCGCAGGCCCGGTCAGGCTGAGCGCATCCGGTGCAAGCCACTGCGCCCGAAGCCCCTCCCGCTCCCCCGCCGCCATGCTGACCTTGGCGGTGCCGTCCGCGATCTGATCGGCCGTGCCGATCGCCGGGACGGACGGGTCCACCGCAGGAAAGTTGCCCAGCGTCTTAATCGGACTCGCAATATCAGCCATTATTTGACCTCCACCGGCACGGTGCCGGTCAGCTTGTTGGTGGATCGGATGAGGATGTAGTCGGCGGTGTGGCCGGCGGCGGTGGTGACGCTGACCACCGTCTTGACGTAGGACTCGCCAAAGCCGCCGATCGCGTAGCCGGTCGGATCGCCCAGGCTCGCCAGATAGGCGATATAGACATATTGGTCGGCCGCCGTGACGGTGAACGCCTTGGCCCGCGTGCTGGATAGCTCGCTGCCCGCCAGCGCAATCACCTGCGCCCCTGTCAGCGCCGTGTTGGCCGACACGCCCCAGAACCTGGCTGGAACCGGGGAAGTGCTATGCACCCATGCGCTGACGACCTCCGCATACTGCGCACGGGCGACAAGCTGCGGATGGGTGCTGTCCACCATGCTTTCGACACGCGCTCCCGTCAGCGCATCGGTGCTGTCCGTCGAGACCCCCCAGCCAGTCTCGCCGCTGATATGCTGATACCCGCCGATCAGCCAAACTTTGGCATCACCGCCAACGCGCTTGATCTCGATCGCGTCAGTCAGCCATGTGAGTATCGGCCAGTAAGCCTCGTACCATTCTTCGTCGGCGCCATCCGTCCGTCCTTCGCCGCCGACCATGAAGCCGATATGTGCGTCAGGGCAGGCGGATCGACTGCTGTCATAGAATGCGTTGAAGGCGCGCTGCACCTGCGCCAGTGCAGTCGCAGGTGTCTGGAAATTAATGTCATTGCGCAGGACATCGAAAAAGATGTGCGTCGGATCATCATAACCGAAGCGGGTCAGATAATGATCCATACTCCAGCGCTGTCCGTTATAGACGTTCGCGCCCGGAGAACTGGCGACCAGATATGGATTATAGCCGCGCTTCTGCTCGTCGGTCATCGCGCGATAGGCTGCTTCCTGACCAGCAGGGAGCGGGATAGCATAGTCCGTCAGTTCGTTGGTGTAGTGAGCAGACTGAATGCCCTCGCGGCCCTCGCCGCCATAAGACGGGGCATTGTTGGTTCCGCCGCCACCATTGATCATCGTCCCGACGCACTGAACCGCGTAGCCCAACGCCTCCAGAACCTTCGCAGCTCGAACTGGCGCTTCCCGGTTGACGATGCTGTTGCCCACAGCATGCAGCCGGACGGCGCCTGCCCCAGACAGGGGGCCGACATGGAAGGTTGTATCCATCGTGAATCGGCGCGACGGCTTGTCATGCGGGCGCAGGGTTACGCCGCCAGCAGCCTCCTTGATCTTGGCAGCGTCGATATAGATGCGATCACCCTGGCGCTCGTAAGGAGCATTACCGAACGTCGCCCCGCCGGCATAGATCGTGGCGACTAGATCAAGGAAATCATCCTTACGCTGGCCAATCTGACTCATGTAGAAAGGGAGATCGCGACCGCTGGTCAGGAAGATATGGCGAGATGCGCAAAAGCGCCGTGACGCCGTGCAGACCGGATAATCCTGCAACCCGATCGTGTAGACTTCGCGATCACCGACATAGAGTTGAGCACCGGTCAACCCAGCCTTGGCAGCGCCTGAAACGCCTGCTGCAAGACCGACGCGGATTTCGCGGACATTGTCCTGGTCAATGATGAAGCGACCGGCGAACACATATTCGTAGTCGGACAGCTTGCGCTCGCACGGCACGTCTTTGGTCGCGAGATAAGCGCCGCTGTCATTGAACAGGTGGAGTTGCATCACCGCGCCGGAAAGATCGGTAAGCGCGTCCAGCCCGACATACATACGGACAAAGCCGAACTCGCCACGCGACCGGATAGACCGGGAGCGCCAGTTCACCAGCACCTGACCGCCGTTGACACCAGCCTGCCACCATTTGGTGAAGCCCCGTCCGGTGATGTTGCCGCCAAGCGTCGGGCCATATACGCCGGTTGCCCCGTCAGTCGTGACTCCAGACATGTCCCAGCCGTCCATGGTCCGACCGTTGGCGATCAGGTTTTCGCCCACTGCATTGGCGAGGTCCACGACATCAAGCGTGGTATCGAGCGTTTCGCCCCATTTGCTGATGAGGATTTTGACGCGGCCGGGCTTGCTGTCGAGCAGCGCCTTGGCGTCGTTGAACAGCATGCCAGCCAGCAGCTTCGTGTCCATGTCCAGCACCAGCGCCCAGGCGGCATCAGTGGCAGACAGGACGATCTTGCTATAACCGAGCAGTTCCTCGCATTCGGCGTTCGCCACCGTGTTCGCGAGGTCGTCGCCCATGACGATATCATAGGCCCGCGAATTGAGCGGCCAGTAGATGCAGTTCATGCCGCCGCCCATGAGGTCGTGGCGGTCCCAGATGACGCGGGGGCCTTGGGCCGCGACGGATTGGGGGCGGATCGTAGCGAGATTGGCGTACAGGAGCCCGTCAATCCGGGTATCCAGGCGCTCGACTTCCGCATCGAGCCGGAGATTTTCCGGGGTGATTTGGATGACCTCATATTCTTCGATGATCGCTATGCTCACAGCTTGGTCACCCCTGGTTTCACGATGAAATCGCCCTCGATCCAGACACTCGGCATCCCGCCCGGCGGCACCACGCGCAGATCATACGGAAAGGCCTGGGCGGCATTGACTGCCGGCACATGGAGACCGGGCAATCCGTTTATGTCCGCCTCCGGAATGACGAGGTGCAGGCGGCCCTGGGCCGCGTCGACGATGCGGATGCCTTTGGCGTTCTCGGTCGTGGTCATCGCAAGATCGATCAGGACAGCAGCGGCGGCGCCATATTGGCGAAGCTGCATGGCGAAGCTGTAGCCTGTCAGGTCGATCGGCGTGAGCGCGCTCATCACCTGGAAGCGCCATTCAAAAGGCGCGTTCCTTCGCGCCTTCAGCGTCTTGTTCGCTGCGGTCGTCATCTCATCTCCGATGTTGGTCGGTCAGGTCAGGGCCAGGTGATGGCCGAATAGGCCGCCTGCTTGGCGGCGCTGGTTGTTGCGGCGCGGATCGCGCGCTTGGCCTTGGTTGCTGTCGCCTCCACGGCGGCGATGCGGCTGCGGGATATCTCCATGCCGGTTTCAAATCGGGAAATGACCGTCGCCAGATCGTCGGCGCTCGCGCTCGCCTCGGCCATGGCGAAGGGGTAGCGGGCGGTGCGTTGCGGTATGGTCAGCGCCGTCAGCAGGGTGCCGACGACATTGCGATAGTCATAGACCTCCTGCGCCTTCTGGGCATAGGCGTAGGACTGGCCCTCACCTTGCGTCATGACGGCCGCGCGCAGCCTTTCGCGCTCATGGTCGACTTCCGCCAGAAGCCGTGCCTCCAGTTCGATCAGGTCGCCAGCGGCATAATGGTCGGCGGGCAGCACCTCGATCACCGCCGCGTCATAGCCCTCAGGATAGACCAGCGATCCGTCGGCCTTCAGCCGGTGAGTGGGTCGAGCCATCAACCGTTCCACCCCACGGTCAGCACCGCTTCCGGTCCGACGGTCAACGTGCCCGTGCCGATATAGCGCCGGGTGAGCAGTTGGAATTCCCAAGTCGCGCCGGTCGCCGGCCCGGCGATCGAGGCGGAAATCGACAGGGTCGACGGCTCGCCCACGCTCGCGCCGTAAGGATCCTGCGTTTCCGCTGCCAGATCGGTCCATGTGCCGCTGCCGGGCGTGGTGCGATACTGGATCTTGCCGGCGAGCGCGCCTGATCCGGACGACGCGCCATAGGGAAGATTGACGTCCACGCTGACCGATCCGTCCGGCCCGACCGCCAATGATAGCGGGCCGCCGCCGACCGGGCCATAGCTGGCGCTGTTGTTGATCGACAGCGTCGTGTCGGTCGCCGAATTGACCGATCCGCCATCACGCACCTTGGTGAAGTTGACGTTTGCGACGCCGACGGCCGTGCCGTTATAGCTGGCGATGATCTGCGCCGTACCGCGATCGGCGGTGATGGCATCGATCGTGAGCGTCCGGTTGCTGGTGCCGCCAAGCGATGCGACCAGGTTGGAGGTGGTCAGGCTGTAGGTGGTCAGCGGATCGTCGCTGATATCCTCGGCACCCCGGTAGACGAGAAAGCTGGTCGACAGCGGGAACTGGCCGGCCTTGGGAACGCCGGCATAGGTGCAGCTGATCGCGCGAACCCAGCCTGATGGAGCCATGGAATAGCCGTCGGCGCCCTTCACAACCTCGGTCGCGATGTCGTCGCGATCCTCTCCGGTCGACAGCGCGGGCGTCGGCGGCGCGGTGCCGGTGCGGCCCAGCGCGAAATCATGCTTGCCGGCCGTCTCCGACATCAGGGTGAAGGTGACCACCATGGTCTCCGGGTCCAGCTGCCGCTTCAGGATGATCGCATCCTTGCCGGCCAGGCCATGCTCGGGCAGTTGCAGCGTGATCATGTCGCCCGGCCCGAAATGACGCATGTGCGGCTTGCACGGGATGATGATCGGCGCCAGCTCGCGCCCGTTCAGCAGTTTGTAGGCGGCCAGCTGGGCGGCCTGGTCCTTGTTCTGGACCAGGTCATATTGCTGTTCCTCGATCTTCGGCTCGCCATCCTCGGTCACATAGCTGGCGATGCTGACGAGATCGGACTGGACATATTCCCACTTGTTCGCCTCCGACCGATACTTCGGGCGGATGCCGTTCAGCCGCTGCGCCCATGGCTGCATGGCGGTGACTTCGGCGTCAGGGTCAGCCAGATCCGCGTCGGTCAGCGTATAGAGCGAGATCCGGGGGGCGTTGAACTTGAGGCCCAGCTTGCCGCCGCGCCACATCGGCTCGGCCGCACCTGCCTCCAGGATGCGCTTCAGGTTCGCCCAGCGGTCGCCCGGCTCATAGACCACGCCGCCGACCTTCCAGCCGTTGGCATCGCAGATGTTCGACAGGGTGACGAAGTCCTGAATGATGATGCCGTCCGCCGGCAGACCGACACCGAACACCTTCTTCCCATTGCGGAACCGGCCCAGCACATAGGCCAGAGCATGCTGGCCTGGGCATTCCGAATAGGCCCAGGTCGTCTCATCCGCGATGCGGTGCGATCCCGAGCCGCCCGCATAGGTGCTGTCCTTGCGCGCGTCATAGGTCATGACGCCCTGCCAGACTGCGCCCGAGGCGGGGAAACCGGATGCGAATCGCTTCCCGTCCTTGTCGAACAGCGCGTTCCACAGGATCGCCGCCTTACTCGACAGCTTGTATGCACTGCCCCATCGCGGCATTCCCGACCAGTGCGGCACCAGCGCCGTTTCGCTGAACAGGCCGCGCCGGAAATCGCGGTAAAGGAACCCGGAATAATAGCCGGTCGCAGCGGATCCGCTCACCGGGATCTGGGCATAGTCGAGATAGATGCCTTCCAGCGACTGGCATGGGCCGGCGACCGAATATTCGATCACCATGCCGCGATAGGGGTTCTTCACCTTCTTGAGCGTCGCGCCATAGCCGACATCATGACGCAGCACGCCGCCGCTATAGGTCCGGCCCAAGAGGCCGGGCGCTACAGGCTCGGCGGCGATGATGACCTGATTGATGGTGCCGCGCGCTGGCGGCTTCTTGGCCGTGATCTGGGCGCCGATTGTGGCCACAGTAGCGGCGAGCGTCGCATACGTCGCGATGCTCGTGGCCGTTGCAGATATGGCGGCGGCCGAAGCAGCACCCGCCGTGGTGCCCGCCGTAAACAGTCCTGCGCCCGCCGCTGCACCGACGCCAGTTGCCACAAGCGCGACCGCGCCTGCGATAACTGCTACAGTTCGCAACGTCTTGGACATATGGCGTAGGTCCCTTTGGAGGAATTGAATGCGATTTGCAGTTGGTGCGGCGCTGGTTGCGCTCGGCGGATGCGTCTCGGTCAGTGACGTTCGGGCAAAGCCCGCCTACTTCACTGGCAGCTCTGTAAAGCCTCCGAACTCTGTGGCTGCTTGCGCCGCTAGCGCGCTTCAATCTGGAAGCGGAACTTCGGTTGCATCCGTTCCGATCGAGAATGGCACTTCCGTCGTTCTGTCGGCTCAATCGCCCCAAGGATTGACGCCTTTTGTGATTGTGGACGTTCGGGGGCACGGGAATGGTTCAGCCATCGAAATACGCGCAAATGGTCCTAGGCCTGACGATCCGAGCAAAAACTTCGCGAACGTGATTGCCTGCCTCTAAAGTCGCCAAGCACCGACGACCTGATTCAGCGACAAAACCAGCTGCGGCTTTACGCCGCTGGGATCATCCTCATGCCAGCCGACCAGCTTGCCTGCCGTGTCGGCAATGACGATCGAGTCAAAGGCGTCATCGCCGGGAAGCAGCGCGAGATCCCCGACCCACATTTCTGCGGGAGTGATGCGCGGCAACAGGCTGTCGAGCAGCGCGGCGACATCGGCGAACCCTGTCTTTGCCAGGGCCGTGCGAGCGCCCAACGCGGATCGGAAATCCGGGATCGCCGGCGGCGTGTGCCCCATGTTGCGCATCTGGGTCCGGGCGAGATGAATGCAGGTCGCCCGGTTCTTCCAGCTGAAAGGCCGGTCGAACTTGGCCAGGGTTTTCAGCGTCGCGGCGACGCGGCGATTCATCTCAGACATTGTCTCTTGGGTTCCAGAAGTTGATCGCGTTCCACCCGCTCGACGGATAGATCTGCGCGCTGCCGCCGTTCGATCCCGGCTGCGCCTCGGTGCCCCACGCTACGGCCGACGTCAGGCCCGTCGCATTCTGCTCGCCTAGCTCGCCGGGATAGACGTCTTGATGGAAGGCGTCCGACAGTGAGTTGCCGTCATTGGAGTTGAAGAACCGCTCACCCATCGGCACGAAGCTCATCTCCAGCTCACGCTTGCCCTTGCCGATGATCAACTTCGTCTGGTCCAGTTGACCGTCGAATTGTTGATCCGGTTCGCCTATGATCTGACCGGTGGCCATGTCCAATTCGGCGATCCAGAGCCGCAGGCGCGATCCCTGCATTCCTGGCGCGGACAGCTCGGCCGCAGCCGCCGTGCTGACCGGCAGGAATGTCATGGCGAAAGCAGGAACCTCGTCGCTGACACCTTCCTCGAAACCCTCCATCGTGCCGACGACGCCGAACGTGTCATCCTTCGACATGAAGGTTTCACTGCCCCATTGCGAGAAGCCGCCGTCGCACAGACGAATGGTCCGTCCGTCCCGAAGCTCCAGCTTCAGGAGGCCGGTGAGAGCCACGCTTTGCATGGATCAGGGCCGGGCCAGCACGCCGCCCAGGGCGAAGCCTGTGCCGATCAGGAAGCAGATGAGCGACAGGATGGCGGCCGCGATCGCGGCGATCTGGGCATTCTGCCCCCGCCGCCATGGCGCGCGCGGATCATGTCGGGCGGCGGCACCAATCATTTCATCTTCCACCTTCCACGCCGAATATTGGGCAGTCAGGTAGAACTGGTCCTGCGACAGATGCGCAGCCAGATAGGCCGCCATGTTGCAGACCAGGCCGGCCGCGAAAGCCGCAAACGCCGTCCAGATGCACTGGAAATCGAACCGCACGACATTGGCAGAGCCGATGAAGGTGAACAGGGCGACCAGCGCCCCGCCATTCACCAGCGTCAGGGCCTGCAATCCTGACTGGGCGAAGCCGATGGCGAAACCAAGACGATGCTCGGCTTCCTTCGTCTGCTGGTCATAATGGCGCATGCTGGCCGCTTGCCGCATCGCCCTATCATCCTGCATCACGCCGCTTCCTCAATGGTGAAAGACAGATTTTCGACCAGCCCGCCCAGCGCGAGCGACCATCCCATTTCATTGCCCTCCACCAGTCCTTCGATGGTGGGCCTGGCCAACTCGACAATCGCTCCGTCGGCAAAGGGGTAGCGGAGGTTGGGCTGCACCTTCAGCACGATCTTGCCATCCGCGTCGGCGAAAGACTGCGCGCCGACCTGGTGCAGATAGCCCTGGCCAGTTGCATCATGGATGGCGAGCCAGAAACCTTCTTCCGCGGCATAGTGCGGGGTCAGTCCACGCAGATTGATCAGCGCGCCTGACTGCCCGGCGCCATCAACGACCGGAGCACCGGGGTATCCCTGGTCGACACCCTGAAGCGGATATTCGACTTTCAGGCCCGCCGCCATTCCTTGGACCAGACGGGACACGATGCGCTGCGCGGGCAGGCCCATGCTGACGGGGATGGTCATGGCCACGCGGAAGCGGTTGCCGTTCCGGTTGATGCGCAGCGCCGCACCGCCGGTCGCGCCCTTCTGCACGCCGCCGAAATCGACCAGCGCCGGATTGGCGCCGTTGGGATGACAGCCCTCGGGCAGTTCGATCACGCAAGCCTCCGGCCGTTACGGCGAGCGGTCGCCCGCTGCGCGCCCACCGATGCACCAGTCGCCGCCTGCACCGACATGGGTGCCGCCACGCGCGCCGCGCGCCCGTCGACCACGACATCGAAATAGGCGGACGGGACCACCTCGACCCGGCTGCGGCCGCCGCCAGTCGCTTCCGACCCGTTGGCATGGACATAGCCCGAGCGCTTCGCGGTGAAGAGCTCCGGCCCCCGCTCGCCCACGACATAGGTGCTACCGGCGGAAACCGGCCCGCCATTGGCGCGAAAGCCCGATATTGGCGTGAAGTTGGCGAAGGACGTTTGGAGGTTCTTGCCGAACGCCCCGGTGCCAGCGATCGCGCCGAAGGCATTGAATGCGCTCGACAGGATATCCAATATGCCGCCGCCCTTGATGGCATTGGCCAGATTGGAGAGGGCGTTGAGCGCCGTGTTCGCCATGTCGACGAAGGATTTGCCGGCATTGTCATTGGCGGCCCTGAGCGACTTTGCGGCGTCTTCGCCCGCCTTGGCCAATGTCGCATAAGCATCATCCAGCATGCCGGTGACGGGCGTGATGTTGCCCAGCGCCGGCGACGTTTCTTCGCGGGCAGCATCGCGCGCATCCAGCACCCGGCCAGTCTGCTTGTCGATCGCCGCCTTGCGCGCATCGCCCGTCAGTGTGGTGTCGTTCTGGAGGGCGATCAGCGCAGCCTCTTCCTCGCGCAGCTGGGCGACCTTGGGAAACAGATCGTCCATGATGCCGCCGACCTTCGCCGCCATCTCGCGGAACTTGTCGGCGGTTTTCTTGGTCGCCTTGTCCGTCTTGTCGACCATCAGGGCATCGAGGCGAGCCATGTTGGCGCCGATCGCGTCGACCATGTCCGGCACATAGGAATGGCCGACAACCACATCCCACAGCCATTTGAACTTGTCGGCGACCGCCTGAATTTGCTGCTTGGCCCGACCCCAGATGACATCGAGCTTCACGCCCATCCACTGGCCGATGCCGACAACCAGGCGCTCAATTCCCGCCATGGCGGCATCGTAAAGGCCGCCGATGACACCGCCAATGGCCTGCACAGCGGCGACCACCGCCCCCTTTGCATGCTCCCATGCGCCGGAAAAGTCGCCGGACAGGAGCGCCGTCCATGCGCGGATCCCTTCGGCAAAGACCTTGAACACGCCGCCAACCAGCGAAGAGAAGGCCCTGAAGAAGCCGGGCAGCTCGGCGCCAATAACGCTGGCGACCAGCGAGGCAAACTTGCCGATTTCGGTCAGCACGGCGCCGATGACATCGACGAAGCCGCTATTCCATAGAGCGGTCGCCGCATCCTTCAGCGCATCGAACAGGGCGATTGCCGACGGTCCGATCGCCGCCACAATGGCATCGCCGACTTCCGACAACAGCGGCCCGATCTTGTCCCAGTTCTGCCAGGCCAGCCAGCCCGCAGCGAGAACCGCCGCCACAGCCGCAACCGGCGGCACCAGCGCACTCATCACCGCCGCCCAACCGCCCGCCGCCGTCGCGGCCGTACCGATCATCGCAGCGATCGGCGCAACCGCGCTCAGGAAGCCGCCGATCGCGACGGCTACCGGGCCAAGGATCGCGGCGACGCCGGCGACGATGGACACGAATTTCAGGATGGCCGGGTTCGTCTCCGACAGCCGATCGACGATATTGCCCACGGCCGTCACCAGCTGCGTCGCCCATTCCAGGAAGCCGGATTGGGCGATGGCGATCGACAGGGTTTCTACCGCACCTTTCAGCTGCTCCATCTGGCCATTGAAGCCCTTGAGGCGCTGGGCCGACTGCGCAGCGGCATCGGTCTCGGCGATCTTTTCCTTGATCGTGTCGATGCCCTTGGCGCCCTGGTCCATCAGGCCGATGGCCGTGCTCATGGCATCGGTGCCGAAGATCGTCTTCATGACATCGGTCTTGGCCTGGTCGTTCAACCCGCCAAGCTTCGTGCGCAGCTCTTCGGCAATCTCGGCCATCGACCGCAGGTTCCCCTGCGCATCATAGAATTGAAGGCCATATTGCTTGATCGCCGCAATCGCGGGCTTCGAGTTGCCAGGCAGGGCGAGCAGGAACGTCTTGAAGCTGGTACCGGCATCCGACCCGCTGGCGAATAGCGAGGATGTTCCAGCCAGCACAGCATTGAAATCCTGAAAGGATACGCCGACGCTGCCGGCAACGCCGCCCGCCTGGGCGATGCCCTGGGCAAAGTCGGTGAAGTCGAGCTTCGACTGATTGACCGCACCGGTGATCTGATTGACGGCGTTGGGCAGTTGATCCGTGGTCAGCTTGAACTGGGCCATCACGTCGGTGATCGCGTCAGCAGCGGGGGCAAGCTCCGATCCCGCCGCCGATGCCAGATTCACCGCTGCGGTCGTGGCCCCGTCCAGGATCTGACGCGCATTCAGGCCGTTCTTGGCCAGCATGTCCATCGCGTCGGCCGCGTCGGTGGCGCCGAACACAGTATCCTTGCCCAGCTTCAGGGCCAGATCATTCATGGCCTTCATCTCGGCCGCAGTGCCCTGCGTCGAGATGGCGACCTTGTTCATGCTGCTTTCGAAATCCCCGCCCATCTTGAGGACGGCAGCAGCCGCGCCAGCGACGGGCAGGGTGACATATTTGGACAGGTTCTTGCCGATGTCGCTAAAGCCGTCCGCAGTGCGCTGGATGGACTTTTGCGCGGCCTTCAGGCGCTTTTCCGCGTCCGTCAGCCCCTCTTCGAAAGCGAGGCTGTCAAAGCCCAGCACATAGCGCAGGTAGCCGAGCACGACCCCCTTACCCTGTCCGTTCGCCATTCAGCACTCCAGTTTCATGATTGTCGCGCGGCTGCGCGTTCGTCCTGGTCCGCCTTGAACCGGCGAACCATGGCCAGCATTGCCGAAGTCCCGCTGGGCTTGGGCGCATTGCCGGGCTTGGGCAGATAATGTTTGACCTCCCGGAGCGTCTTCTTCCGGGCCATCGATTCAATCTGATGGGCAAGGATGACGATCCGCTCCTGGTGACCGCGCGCGCGACCACGCATGATCACGCCATAGGATCGGAACGTCTGCCTCCAGAAGGCCGCGGGCTCTAGGCCTTCTGCTGCCCAGTCTTCTTGCGCTTCGTCCCAGTCCCAGCGCTTGGCATCGCCTTTCCCTCCGCACTCGGGTCCGGCTTTGGCATCGCCCCCGTCAGCGCCTTGCCGATCGCTTCGCCGGCACCAGGCGCATTGAGCAGACGAATGGCATCGGCATGGCTGACACCGGGATGGTGCGCCCGCAGGCCGCCGAACAGGATGGCGCCCAGATGCTTCAGCCGGGGCTTTTTGATGATATTGCCCTTGGCGTCGACCTTGGGCGACAGCGCCTTGAGCAGATCTTCCACCTCCATATCGGCGGCTTCCTCGGCCTCGGCGAAGGCGTTCATGTCCATGACGATCAGATAGGAAACGCCGCCATGAACGAACGACGCCTCGCCGCGTTCGATATTCGCCATGGGCGTCAGGCCTCGTAGGCTTCGATGTCGTCAATGGTGACGACGCGGAACGTCGCGGTAGCCTCCATCACGCCATCGATCGAAACTTCGCCGCGATCATAGCCGATGCATTTGGCCGTGCCGGTGATCTGCGCGACCGGAACGCCGTTTTCCGGCAACACCGCCTTGAAAGGGCGGACATCGCCGGCCTTCAGCGCCGCTTCGCACAGCGTGTCGGTGTCGGACAAGGCGCGGGTGTTCATGACGACTTCGAAGTCGCTGTCTTCATAGAAGGTGCTGACATATTCGCGGCGCCAGCCCGGCGACTTGAGATGCGTCGTTTCGGTCTGCTCGCGCGTGCCGCCGCTGGGCACGCCGAAGCTCTTGACCTGGTTCAGTTCATACAGCGTCGTCGCGTTCTGGAAGTGGAATTCCCCCATGTAGCCGACAGTGGCTTCCTGCGTTTCACCGGGCATTTCAATCTCCTACATGCCAGATAAGAAGATCCACCGACTGCCGATGGATATATGTGCCGCTGGACTGGGTAGCTTGCCCCGAGCCTACGGATTCCCCAAGGTCGCGCTGGCCATCGACCAGCGCATTCCCGAATTTCTTGCCACCCACGGTCGCCGGCGGCTGCAATGTGTCGATCAGGGCCTTGGCGAGCGCGAGCGCCTGAAGCTGGGTTTCAGCCCAGCAGTCGCCTTGCAGGCGGGTAAAGCGGGCACCATCAATGCCTTTCAGGTGCGCAGGGCGCGGATCGGACACGACCTGCAAGGTCACAGCCGGCAGCGGCTCACCCTGCGGACGGATGCCCCAGTTGATGCGCTGCTCGACAATGGCCGTCACCAGCGGGCTGTCGAGCAACCGGGCGGTAACGCCTTCATGGAAGTTCATGCGCCACCCTTTCGCGCCGCGCGCTTGGCCTTGCGGATTACCGCCGCGTCGATCTCGATCGGCAGCAGGACGGCAAAGGTGTCGTCCATTTTCTGGCGGTTGCTATCGACCGCTGGCCGGAAAACCGGCGTTGCGGCCTGGTCGCTATTGCCGAATTCCAGCTGAACGCCGGCGATGTCGGCCAGCACCACTTCGACCGCGACGCCCTTCTTCTGCTTGGCCGGCTCGACATCGACGCTTTCATAGGTGTCGCCGGTCAGGTTGTGCGGACCAACATTCGCCCGCACGCCCCGCGCAAGGATCTCGGCCGTATCGGTCAGCGCGCGTTTGCCGACATTCCGGGCCATGGCCCGGCTCATGTCATTGAGCTGGCGCGACGCCTCCCGGAAACCCTCCAAGCGCGAAGCCGAGCGGCGTGCCATCAGGGCACCCGCATCACAGCGTTGATCTTGATGCCTTCGCGGCCGATCGGCACGACGGCGCGAATATCCCAATGCCCATTCATGAAAGCGATACGATCAGCGGTCGTGATCGCCTTCGTCATGCTGCTGGCCAGCACTTCGAAGCTCGCGGCCTGCGTCGCCTCAGTCTGCGCGGCGGCGCGCTGCTCTGCACCAGTGCCAAAGAAGACGTTGGCCCAAAGCTTCGCGTGCTCGGTCCAATCCATGATGGGCTGGTTTAAGCTGTCGCGGCTGACCTCAGTGAGGCGCTCGATCACAATGCGGGTGTCGCGACGGCCCGCCCGGAGTGACGATACGGCCATTATACCCGCCAGTCCTTTAGACCTCGGCATAGCGCTTTGGCGGCTTCCTCAACATCGGCTGTCAAGCCCCCGGTCTCGCGGTCATGGTAGTAGCCTGCAATCAGAAGCTTCATCGCGCGCATGAGGTTCGGAGAGAACTCTTTAACGGCATCCGCCGAAGCGAAGCCCGCCGTCAGCTCCACCGTGATGCGGCTGCCGAGGTACAGACCAGGCCAGCTTTTGCCGAGCAATGCGCCGGGCCGCGCTGCAATCTGCGAAACATAGAGCGAGGCATCCAGCAGCTGCCCCACACCGTTCGCGTCGATATACGTCACACTGTCGATCGTATCGATCGGCCAGCTGCGCAAGCGAGAGGTGAAGCGAGGCAACACCTCTCGCACGGTGCGCTGGGTGAGGATCAGCCCCGTATAACTCTCAATCCATCCGCGAGCGTCGACGATGATGTCGCCAATCAATCCGTCTTCATCGCTGCCATCAACCCGTAAATGGGCCTTGGCTTGCTCAACGGTAATAAGCTCCGCCATCGTCGCGCTTCCTGGTTACTTCGCCTGCTCGGCGAGGCTTTTCTCGACCGCCTCTTGGCCGGTCAGGGTCGGGTCGTTGAAGTCAATCTGGTTCTGCTCGACCGTCGTGCCGGCGCGCGGATCATTGTCCACTGCAGGATGATCCAAATCGACGTCGGGGACGATCTGCTGGGGAGCGCCCGACGTGTCGACTTTGTCGGCGGGCGCAATGTAGGCTGCCTTTTTGGCGGTATCTTCCGCCTCGGTCTTCTTGGTGGTCATGGTGTCCTCCTGGGGTTGACCGAAACGGCGCTGCACGCCGCTTCGATGAACCGGGGCGACGTGAGCCGCCCCGGAGGTATTCAGCGGCTTATGCGCCGGTGCCGATCTTGATCGCTTTCATCGAATCGGGGTTCTTCACCCCGCCGCCCACGCGCTTTGTCGCGTAGAAGCAGATGTAGGGCTTGTTGGTGTAAGGGTCGCGCAGCACGCGAAGGCCGATCCGGTCGATAACCAGATAGGTCTCGCGCATATCACCGAACAGCGCCGAGATGGCGTCAGCGGCGACGTTGGGCATGTCCGGCACGTCGATGACCGGGTAACCCGCCAGCGTCGAAGGCTGGCCTGCCACAAAAGTCGGCTGCCAGAGGAAGTTGCCCTGGCCATCCTTCAGCTTCCGGATCGAACCGAGGGACGTGCGGTTTAGATACCACTTGGCGTTGGGGGTATAGGCTGCCGGCAGCTTGTACATGGCATCGACCATGCCATCGGCAGTGAACAGGGCAGCCGCGCCACTGTTCACGACCTCGATCGCGCCCCACGGGTGACGGTCATCATGGGCGCCGCCGTCGACATAACCAAGGATGCCATGCGGCTTATTGGTCCCATTGCCGGCTACAAAGGCAATCCCTTCCTGGCGCGAGAATTCGGTGTCGATTTCACCGATGAGCCATTCGTCCAGATTGATTTCCGCGTCGTCAAGAAGATCCTGGCTAGCAGCGGCATTGGCGTAGATCTCGCCCAGGCCGAACGGAAGGGCGGTGAACTGCGGCGTGGAGGTAGCCGGGCGCGATGCCGTTTCGCCTACCCAGCCGCTGCCGACTGCACGGTCGGTGAAAAGCTTGGTGAAGCCGCGCTTACTGATGCGGATCACGGTCGCTTCCTGCCGCATCGGCGAAATCAGCTTCAGGCGCCCGCTGATGGTGCGGTCCCATTCGACAGGAGTGAGCAAGCCACCGTCGGCGTCGACACCTTCCGACATTGCCGCGCGCGGCCCCTTCTTCTGCTCGGCGCGCAGCGTTTCTTCGTCTTCTCGGCGACCATCGCGCATGAAGCTGGAGAATGCAGTGGTATAGGCAGGGTCGGACGGATCGGTCGGCCCGCCCGGGTTCATCGACGCTGCAGCGATCTTGAGCGCGTGCTCGTTGAGCGTCACCTCCAGCGCGTTCATCGTGCCGTTGAGCGCGTTCAGCTTCTCCGTAACCTCCGCGCCATCGGCCTTCTTGCCGATATTCGCTTCGATCGTGTCGCGGAATTCCTTGTGAGCGGCCTGAAGCTGCTCAATCATGGCCTTCGGATCATTGGTAGCGTCAGCGCGCACGGTTGCGCCGATGAGCGCGCGCGGCAGCACAGGCAGTTCAGCGCGCGCAAGCGTCGGGGGCGTGAGGGTCAGTTCCGCCTTTGGGGCGGCGAACATCGAACGGAACGGATGGGCGAGCAGGGTCGCCACCGCCGTGAGGGCGGTTTTCGTGTGGTAGCGCATAAAAGCTCCTATTTACGTGCGGAGGTCAGTGAGCAGCGACTGCGCGGCAGCCATCCACCCATCGTCGGTGCCTTCAGCGCCAGGCGTGTCGGCGGGGCCAGGGGCAGCGCCGGGCGTGCCCTTGAGGCTCTTGATGCGGGCGCGCGCCTGTGTGCGTGTCATCCCGCTCGAAATCAGCGCCATTTCCATGGCTCGGACGTCGTTGATATCGCGATCAGAAGCTTTAGCCTTTTCATCGACCTTGGTCTGATCGGCGGCCAGCAGCTCGTCAGCAAAGCCGCGATCGATAGCGACCGAGCCGGACATATAGGTCTCGGCATCCATCCACTTCGCGCAATCCGCGACCTTCTGACCGCTACGCTGGGCATAGACATCCGCCATGGCCTGATCGAACGGTGCCAGATAGTCCGCGACCTCCAGCATGTCGTTGCGGTTGCCAGCGGCATACACCCAGCAATTATGGATCATCAAAAAGCTGGCCGCGCCGATCTGTACCGTGTCACCCGCCATTGCGATAATGGAAGCGGCAGAGGCTGCCATGCCCATCACCTTGATTGTCACATCCTGCGGATGCTCGCGCAGGACATTATAGATGGCGAGGCCTTCGAACATGTCGCCGCCGGGGCTGTTGATCTGAACCTCGACGGGCCGGTCACCGATCGCGCGCAGCTGGGCAGCCACTTTCTTGGCTGTCACGCCACCACCGGTCCACCAATCCTCGCCGATGATGTCGAACATCGTAATGACGTTGTCGCCCGTTTCCAGCGCTGCGGGACGGATGCCGGCTGCATCTGCGTTCCAACGATCCAGAACGGTGGCAGGCGAAAATGCACTGACTTCGCGGTTGGCAGGAATTGGCAGCGCTCCTGGTCGGGCGCGCCCTTGCGGGCGGCCGAGAACGGCAGGCGGTCGACCTGGCTTGGGACAAGAGGGCTTGGCACCTGGCAGAGGGCGAGTGCCGACCGTTTTCACAGCAGCCGGCTTACCCGGCGTGGACTTATGATCACTCATCGTCTTTTCCCTTCGCCGATGGCGTTGATTTGGACGGCTGCGGCAGATCGTCGCCGCCATCGATCGGATTGAGATCGAAGGCGCCACGAACTTCGTTGGCGGTCCGATACGGATTGGTTTGGCCCAGCGCCTTTGCGAAGAATTCGGCCTGATCCTTGAGCGAGCCGCGCAGCAGCGCGCCCTCGTTGAATTTCACATAAAGTTCGTCGGCATCCTGCTCTTCGATAGTTAGGCAGGAACGCTCTATTGCCTGCTCCCAAGAGACGAACCAAAGCATGAGGCAGTAGGTTACGAAGAACAGGCCCAGCTGCTCGATCCCACTGCCCCAACTCGTTTCATCGAACATCAGCAATGGCCGAGGCACACCTGTGATGCGCGAGACTTCTTCGGCCTGGCGCTTGCGCATCTCGTCATACTGAGCGTCTTTTGCCGACGTGATGAATGGCTTGGCCTTTAGGCCTTCCTCCAGCACCATCCACTCACCCGCGCTTTCTGCGCCGGAATGATCTTCGCGAAGGCTGTCGCGTAACTGTTCGATCGCTTCGGAGCCGAGCGTTTTGTCCGTCTCCAGTGCGCCGCCCGCCATCACGCCCCCGCTGAGCAGCTTACCAGCGGCCTTTTCGGCCTGACTGGCGATGCCGATCGCATTTGCTGCGATGTCCACCAGGTCGAGGCCGCGCAGCCCGTCGCACGTCACCGGATGCCGGAAATGGAAAACATCGGCTTGTTGGAGCGTGACAGTACCGCCTTTGGGCCGGCGATACTCAAATGTCAGCTTCCAGTCGTCGGACAGGTGCGGGGTCACGCTTTTGCGTGGAAGCGGGATCAGGGCGATAACCTGATTTGATTTACCACGTACCATGCCGCGAACGATCAGAGCATAGGCATTGCCGTCGAGCAGAGCCAATGTCTGCATATAGCTCTTGAACTCGAACGCAGTCTGATACTGGTTCGGCCGTTTGTGCAGGATGCGATAAAGCGCATGATCCCGCGCTTTCTCGATCCGCTCCCGCCCATTGACGATAGACCGGCGCATCAAATGCGTCGGCAACATGCCAATACTGCCTGCAATCAGGTTGACGGCGCGGAAGAAGGTACTGTTACGCAGCGCCATCTTTTCCGAAACGGGCACGCCAGATGAGCTGGTCCGACCGCCCCGCATAAATTCTTGAAGCACTGGACTGTCGAAATCCATGGCAGTCAGCGCCTGTACGGCCGGGCGCATCTTGCGATCGACGCGGGGTCCCCCAGCGCTGGACCGCCGGTAACCGGCGGAGGCGCGATAGTCGTCAGGCGATGGCATCAGCGCTCAGACCCGAACGATGCCACGAGAGCGATATACTGAAAGCGGCTTGGCTGCCGGATTCATCTCCAGCAATTTGGTCGCATTGAGAGCGGCGATCACCGGGTCGATCTTGGCCTTGCCGGAGATCTGCTTCGTGATCACGACTGCATTACCCTTCTGTTCGATTTTTGCATTGCTGACCGACCAGTTGATCAAGCCAGATCCACAATGGACTGCGCGGCTGCGCTTCAATTTTCGTTCCAACGACCAGACAGCCGATGCCAAACGGTACCCCTGAGAGACGGACACCAACTGCGGGAAGACGATCCCGATCTCTGCCAGAGCGTCGACGAGTGCCCCGACACCTTCAGGATCTAGGCCGACGCCGCTTTTTTCGGGCAGTAACCCTCGGTCTTTCACCTTTTCGACTATCGCGACAATCTCGCGCACGTCTCTCTCATCATCCAGCAAATCAGCCGGTGGCGTGTCCTCGTCGTCATCGTCGTCCAGCGGTGGTCCACCGTTGTGACCCATGATGATCAGATCGCCGTCGCGCTCGAAATCGCGCAGGCGGGGCGCAATTTCCGATCGCAATTTCAACACGCCCTCATCGACCCAGGCGCGGACCCAATATAGCCACCGCTTGGTCTCGCGTTCGCGACCTGCAACGCAAATCGCATAAAGGTCATCCAGGCCGCCACCATCGACGCCGATCACAGCGACTTCGCAGCGGTCGAGCAGGCTATCCAGCGTCAGGGTCGGATCAGCCGCCGCCTCCCAGTAGTCTGCACCGCGCCAGCGATCACGGCTCAACCTCAAGCCGATTTCGACATTCAAATGTTTCGCGAGGAATACCTGCAGCGCACCACCGTCACCGCGCTGGGCTTCCGCCAGCTTTTCGGTCAGCCAGATCGGATCGACTGACCGTCCAATGTTCGGATTGGTGACATAGAAATTCGAAGGATCTAGGTAGGCCTGATCCTCAATCATTGCCGACGGAAACTCGTACAGCACCCCCAGCTTCCGTGGATCGGCGATCACTCCGTCCCGAACATCCCGGAAGAGCTGAAGCTTTTCCTTGAACACTCCCGCCGGAGACTCGTCGCTATGCGTTGAAAGATATACGACGAAACCTTCCGGCCGCGACACCATACCGCCGGTCGCTTCCATCAGCATCGCGTCCGCGTTCGCGCGTTTGCCGAACAACCATAGCTCTTCGACCAGGACGAAAGCGGCTTTCTTGCCGGACACGATGTCGGTGTCCGCCGCGACCACCTTCAATTCAGCTTCGGTCACCCGATGCTTGATGATGCGCTGATGCTCGACAACATGGAGCAGTGCGGCCAGTTCCGGATCGTTCCGCACCATGCCGGCCGCCGGCACGAATACGTTATTCGCTACCTCTTTTGTCGGCGCCAGCACCAGCAACTCGGCCGAGTGCCGCCAGTTGCGGATCAGCGCGGTGACCATGATACCCGCCGCAATCGTAGACTTGGCGTTCTTCTTGCTGATGAGCAGAAGGAACTCAGTGATCAGCCGCCGGGCTTGGCTGTGGTCGTAAGCGCCGAAAATCGCAGCAACGAAATCGAAGACGAACGGCTCGCACGCTTCGCCGAAGGTCGGCATGCCTGGCACGTCGACAATCCGCAGCGATTTGAAAACCGCCAGCGCCGCCGCCGCCTCATCCGGGAATAGCGGGTCAAACGGGATCAATGACCGCCGCTCAACTATCCTCGCCTCCCAATCGAGGCAGGCGGTCGACCAGACCGGCATGCTCAACTAGTTTATCAACCTGGGCGCGGCAGGCGGAGCGAACTTCCCACCGACCTGACCCGCAGCGTCCTTCGCCGCCGCCTTCTTGCCCAGCTTCTCGACCTTGGCTTTCGGTGCATGATCGCGGTGGGCAACGCGATCGGACAGATCAGCGAGAGCAGCTTTGTCGAGCCGCTTCAGCAATTCCTTCTCAGCGGCGACATTGCCGCCCTGCGCCGCCGAGTTGAGGCGAGCCAGCTGCGTCATTTCCATGCGCAGACGGGCGGCTGCTCGTTTCGCAACCTCGGCAAAATAATGTTTGCGCAGCGTGGGGACCGAGACCCCGATAGCCATTGCCGCCTCTTTGACACTCAGACCCCGCGCGAAGGCCAGCAGCACCTTGTTCGAATTTTCGAGCGACCAGCTATGTTCCGGTCGCCCACGGCCTTCCTGACGCGGAACAATCGGGTCACCGAATAGATCGACACCCGGAAATTCCTCTGTCACGAAAAAAATCTCCAAATGAGAGGGACGGCGGTGATGAGGCCGCCCGTCTCCTAGACTTTTTACCCACCCCCCTCCGGCAGAAAGGACACGACCACGAGGCCGGTCACCCGCTCGATCGATACCTGTCCGCGCACCCGGTCGATGACCACATCGCCCGCCACGTCGACCTCGTGTCGGTCGACCCATCCGGCCTCGGCATCGTAAGCGACAACACGATGTTGCTCGGTGCCGTTCAGTTCGATCCGTAGCCGGGCAGCGATGTCCCAATCGATATCAGCGTCGTCAATGGAAAGGCGTGATGGGATATCCATCATTGATTACTTCCCCAATGTCTCGCCCCGCGCCCTCGCGGCACGGGCTCGCGCCGTCTTCGCCTGATGCTCCGAGTTGGTCAGCCATTCGGTGTTGGCCGGATCGAGGTCCGCGCCACCATCCTTGCGCTCGACCTTGTGATCGAGGATCAGCCGCTCGCCGCGCTTCGCCCGAGCTTTGGCCGCCGAATAGTCAGGGTCGCGCTTGCGATCCCGGACCAACTCTCGCCACGCTGGCGACGAGTAGAAGCCTTCAGCAACCTTGGGCGCAGCTCGCACCTTCGCAGGCATCGAACCAAGCCGGGAGCCAAGGGCTTTCAATCGTCCCATACTCTGGCTCCGGTTCAGTTCACAAAGTTCATAATGACGATGGCAGCGTGAACCGCCGACCGTCGCGCCTCGCCCCACCGCACTAGGCGGCCCCACCCCGGAAGGACCCGAAGGGGGGAGGGGTGACCCCGCCTTGCCGGAAAACGACAACGCCCCGCTGGGCAAGGGCCAAGCGGGGCGTTGTCTAGGTCAGGAGAGGATCGCCTTGAGCCGCCATAGGACTGCCCCGAGCGTAGATAGCTATATGCTCAAACAGGCCGAGAAGTGGACAAACTTAATTGTAAGGCCGCAACTTATACCGTTTGACATGTGTATCATACTGAAATTACGCGATTAGCTGCCTTTGTGACCAGATGCATGGCCCGTTCGTAGCGCTTGCGAAGGCCATGCGCGCCCAGCTTGATCCCCATCGGCTTGCGCAATCGCATCCATGGTATCCGTTTCTCGCCCTGCGCCAGCGCCCCGATGGCCAGCGCGATCAGCCGCCGGTCCTGTTCCTTGGCCGCCAACACCCATGCGAACGCTTCCTCCATCTCGGCGATGTCGCGGCGCGTGGCGGGCAGGGGGCGCAGGCTCGGCGCCTCCATGTCGACGCCGCGCGCATCATAGTCGCCCATGTTGCGCTCCCGCACGATGTCAGGCCAGCAAGCCTTGACCCGCAACCAGCCCGCTTCCCGGTCCGAAAGCCGCCGCATCACCAGCACCGCCTGCACCAGGCGCTCTTCCACATCGGCAAAACTCTTTATCCTCCCTTCCTCCCTATCTTGGGAGGGAGATTTGGGAGGGAGAATAGTAATAATATCAATAGATTGAGTATCATCTGGGAGCATGGGAGGAATATCCTGTAAAGTCTGCGCGCGCGTGCGCATGTGTGTATACGCGCGTACGTGCGCGCCCGTGGGTTTTGAACTTTTCCCTCCCAAGCTCCCACAAGCTCCCAAACTCGCGGAAAACTGCGAAAAATGAGCTTTGCCCATCCTCCCAGTTTTGGGAGTGTGGGAGGATCAAGGCGGCAAATGCATCATGCTGGGCCTTCATGGTTTCGCCACATCGGGGCGGGAGTGAATGCGCGTTTTCAATCATTCTTCACGCGCTCTATAAAAGTTTGCTCGATCTCCCTCCCAAGCTCCCATTGCCTCCCAAAGGCGCAGAAAACTGCGGAAAATGATCGTTTTCTATCCTCCCAATCATGGGAGCTTGGGAGGATCAGGGCGGCAGATCGTCGTCATCAAATCCTGCCGGCGGTAATGGAGAGGGGGGCACGGGGGGCGCTTCAGCAGGCCCGGGTGCAGGCGCACCAGCAGGCAGACCGGCCGACGGCTTGTCCGCATGTCGTGGCGGCGGCAGGTCGCGTTCCACGGGCTTGCCGCCGTCCATGAAGTCGATCGGATCGAAGCGCAGGGCGATGTCCTGCCACTTCATCGTGCTCGACTTGTTGATCTTGAAGCTCTTTCGCTCCATCTCGGCGCGGAGCTTCTTGGCCGACCATGCCTTGCCGGTCTGGGGCAGGTTTTCAGACCATGTCTGCCAGGCGACGAACAGTTCGTGGAGCGCCATGGAGCCGACGGTGTTGCCGGCGTCGCGAGCGACGCACTTGGTCAGAAACTGGCCCAGCAGGTCGTTATCTTCATGATAGGCCTGCGTGGCCTCGATCATGGCATCCGGCTTCGTCAGCCCTTCGGTCAGATAGGCGAGAGCTCCCCTGATCATCTGGTTTAGGATGCCCGACATTTCATCGCGCAACTTCGCCTTCAGCAGCGGGTCTTGATCTTCCTTGGCGATGATGATGGTCCAGGGGGCGACCTGCATGCGCCGCCGGATGCCGAAGTCGGTGCCGATGCGGGGAAGGTTGTTCGCCATAACCGTATTGGTGAAGGTGATCAGCAGTTCGAACGCAGGGCCGTAAAGCTCGCGCACGCCGCCGATCGGCTCGTCCGATGTCAGCGATTTGACCAGGCCGTCGGAGAACTTACTGTTATCCTCCGGCTCATTGGCATAGACCATGCGCCGACCTTGCAGCGCCGCCAGATGGGGGGAGGGGCCTCCGCCACTCTTCTTGAAACCCGAGTCCATGAATGTGTCGATGCCGGTCGCCCAGGCATAGTCGCCAAGGATATGGGCATGGGTCTGCACCCAGACGCCCTTGCCGTTCGATCCCTCGCCGTAAAACAGTGCCATGACCTGCGCATCGGCAATGCCGAGCGCATTATAGCCCGACCAGCGCATTAGCCATTCGCGCATATCCTCGGCAGGCTGCACCTGCGCAAGGAAGGCATTGAACTGCGGGCACGTCGCACCGGGTTCATAGGCCGCCCGCGCCAGCTTCGTTATCTTGTCCTCGCGCCGATGCTCGCGCAGCTCGACGCGTGCCGGGACGGTCGTCCCGTTCCGGTCCTTTTCCGGCCGATGGAAGATCAGCGTGCCGTTCTGGACGTTCAGCGCCAGCGGATCGGCGTCGAAATCCTCCGGCCGCGCCGATAGGCGAGGGGGCGCCAGCTTGCGCAGGCACTCGATATGGCCGCTGCTCTCCGACGTGCGGCCCCATGCCGCCAGCTTGTCGGAGAACAGGACGATATCGCCATTGCTCTTAACCTGAAAGATGAAGTCATAGCGCGGCCCGTCATGCCGGTGTTTCCGGGCGAGGGAGCGCTGCAGATACCACATGGCGCTGCGCCGCCGCTCTCGCTTCGCCTCGGCCGTCATGAAGGCCTTTTCCGCCGGCGACCGATCCTCTTCGGCGACACCGTCGTCGGGTTCTTCTGACGCATCCTCATCATCGTCGGGCAGGTCGCCTTCCTCCGGCGGAAACGGCACACCGCTGGCGCGGATGAAATCGGCCTCATCCTGTATCCGCCGCACCATGTCCTGCACCGCGATGCCGAACAGGGCGTCGGCCATGCTGCGGTTCCAGCGGCTGCCGTCCCATGCGATATAGCCCGGCGACGAACTGCTCTCTGCCCAGGCCGCCACGCACAGGAAATCGCGCCCCGAATAGGCCAGGAACCGCTCCAGATTGCCAAGGTCCGTCATCGGGTACTGCGCGCATTTCAGCGTCAGGGCCGGGTCTATAGGCTCCCCCGCCCCCTTTTTGCCGTCTTGGCGTCCTTCCCCTCCCGCGTGGGAGCTTGGCTCGCCATTATCAGTCGAATGGGGAGGGGCGGAGGCCGAGGAGGAAGCGGAGCGGGAGGGACGATGCGGACGCTCCGCGCGCTGGCGCGCGCGCGTCGCGACGTCGGTCAGGTCACGGGGAGTTGCCTCCCCGGCGGTCCAGCCGCTGTTGATCGTGGCGGCGAGCTGCCGATCGTCGTCGTCGCCGGGATTGTCGCGCGCGGCCGCCTCGATCGCGGATCGGGCAAAGCGGGCGTCCAGCGCCGGCGTCGGCGTCGACACGGTCAGCGAGGCGATCTTGAGCGCGCTCTCGTTCAACTGATCGTTGCGTGCACCGGACTTGGCCGTCCGCACCAAGCGGCATTCGGCCTCCAGTGCCGATAGGCCATATTTGCGGATCGCGTCGAACTCGGCCTGACCAACGTCGGCCGGGCGCGAAGGGGCGGCCGGGCGCGAAGGGGCGGCCGATCCCGTCGCCGGCGATGCGCCCGGCCGATCGGCCGCCTCGCGATCCGCCTTCTTCTTCCCCTTCGTCCGCAATATCTCGACCAGCGCCGCCGGCGCCTCTGCCGGATCGTCATGTCGGTTCGACAGCCAGCGATAGCGGCCTTCGCTCCCGTCGGCGTGATAGAGGATGCTGGGCGGGGCGATGACATAGCCGCCCAGGCCGCGCACATCGACATGCCGGGGCAGGTTGCCACGATTCCTGATCGGTTCCCCGCCGTCCTGCGGCTGTTTCAGATAGACATGGACACCCTCGCTCTGCGTGACGGCCGTCAGGCTGCGGGGCAGGTCGCACCCCATCTGCTCGATCAGCGCCTCCTTCAGCGTGTCGAGCGTGAAGACTTCGCCGCTGTCCGCGTCGATGCGAGGATCGAAGTCGAGCGCGAACAGGCCATTATGCCCCATCGCCAGCCCGATCATGGCATCGGGCCAACGCCGCCACCATCCCGTGATCACGCTCTCGTCACGGGTCGCGTCCTTCACGCCGCTGCCGCTATAGGGGGCTTTGGCCTTGAGCATCAGCTTGTCGCCATTGCCCTTGGTCATTTCGAAATCGCGTTCGCGGCACGGGAAAACCGGCCAGCCCCGACGCGCATAGGAGAGGGCGGCCTGGCCCAGCGGCGACAACAGTGGCTTCTGTTCGTTCACGGTCAAAAATTCCCCCCGGCGCAGCGCATCCGCCCCCGGTCAAATCATCGTCATGTCAGCTGGCGTCACGCGGGCGCTGCCCGCGCCGGCGTCAGAATGGTACCTGATCGTCCAGGTCGTCGCCGGCGGCCCGGTCACGCCCCGACGGCTCCTGCCGGGGGGTATCGTCCTGCCGGCGATCCATCAGCTTCAACTCGCCCCGGCCGGGCGCCAGCACGATCTCGGCAATCGTCCGCTCGACCTGGTTGCGGTCGGTGTAGCGGCGATAGCGCAACTGACCCTCGACATAGACGGCGCTGCCCTTGCGCAGAAACTGCATGGCGATCTTGCCGAGACCTTCATTATGGACGGCGACGCTATGCCATTCGGTTGCGGACTTCCGATCGCCGTTCGCCGCCTTCCAATGCTCGGTAGTGGCCAAGCGCAGATTGACGACGCTGCCGCCATTCTGGAATTCCGCCCGCTTCGGATCCTCGCCCAGAAAGCCGAGCAGCGCCGTCTTATTGATGCAGGACGTCACCAGCTTTTCCTTTTGCCATTGTTCCAGTTGGCGATGGCAGCGGCATCGTTGCGCGCGCTATCGATCGTCTCGGCACCAGCGCGCTGATCTCCGGGACATTCCACCCAGGTGGACACATCGCCATCCTCGACCACGCGACTGCGAATGATTGGGTTGCGCCCACAGGCGCAGCGCTCAGGACGCTCGACACTCATCATGCCGCCTCTCCGATATCGGTCAGCAGGCTGAACAGGTCGCCTGTAGCGCGGCCCGCATCCTGCTCGCGCAGCAGGCTCACGCCGTCGCGGAAATAGTCGGGATTGAGCTCGGCCGCGCTGCCCCGACGCCCATGCTTCACGGCGCGCAGAGGCACGGTCATCAGGCCGCCGAACGGATCATAGATCAGGTCGCCCGGGTTGCTCCAATTGGTGATTGCCCGGTCGACGATATCGAAGGGCAGGGGGCACAGATGCTGCTCGTGGCCCTTGGCCGACTGCATCGTGTTGGCGCCATACATGCGCGCGACATCGGTCCAGACGTCTGGATGCCAGCTTTGCACCGGCATCAGCGCGAAATCGGTGGGCAGCGACCAGCGGGCTTCCGCGCCCTCCATCAGGGCGACATGGCCCTCATGATCATAGGGCGTGGCCCAGCTCCATGCGCGCACCCGCTGATAGACCGCGTCCCACGGCAGGCCCGCCAGATCCTCGGGCAGCAAGGTGCGATTGCCGTTCGACCGCCAATAGCCGGCGGCATCGGTCTGCCAGCGCGCCCGCGAATAGCCGGTGCCCGGCACAGGCCGGGCGCGCAGCTCACGCACAGCCTTGTCGTCCCACGGCTCCAGCACGTCGGACAGACCTTCATCCTCGATCAGATCCTCGTCGCGGACGAACTCGACCAGAGGCTTCTCCTTCGTGACCGGCACATCGGCATAGCCGTTGCTCCGGTCGGTCGGCGGCTTGCGGAACAGCAGCAGATATTCGGGCAGGCCGACGCCCATGCCGCTGGCATCCTTGCACTGCTCGGTCCAGCCCAGCCGATAGGTGCCCGCATTCTCGCGAACGACATCGGTGACGATCGTCACCATGCCCAGATAGGCGAAGCCATGCCGGCGATAATGCTCGATACAGCGCGCATGGAACGGCTCGATCGTGCGGAAGCCCAGACCCGTCATGCCCGACGGAACAACGCGATCCTTCACATGCACCGCCAGGCGCCGGCCCGGCTGCAAGACGCGCAGCAGCTCGGGCGTCAGATAGTCCATCTGCGCGAAGAAATGGTCGGCGTCGTCGGTATGGCCGAAATCATTATAGCTCGGCGAATATTCATATTGGGTACCGAACGGCACGCTGGTGACAATCAGGCCGACGCTGTCGCTCTCCATCTGGCCGGTCTGGATGACGGTATCGCCTTCCCATACCTTCCAGCCCGACCCCTCCGCGCAGTCCACCGCCGGGGCCGTGGTAACCGTCCGCGCCAGCACGTCGCGCGCGCCGGCAAGGCCCAGACCATAGGTGCGGATGATCTCGCTCATCCGCTCGGCCGTCTTCTTGTGCCGCGCCCATTTGGCTTCCAGCGACCGCCGCACCGCGCGCTCGGCCTCCGAATAGATCAGGTCGATGCGGACGCGATGCGTCTGCAGAAACCGCTGGATGCGGTGGATAGCCTGAATGAAGTCGTTGAACTTGAAACCGATGCCCAGGAATATCGCCCAATGGCAATGGCGCTGGAAGTTGCAGCCGGAGCCGGCCAGCACCGGCTTTGCCGCCAATTCCTGCAGGTTGCCGTCGGAAAAGGCGATGATCCGTTTTTCGCGCTCGTCGAGGCCCTGCGCACCATAGATGCTGGCGACATTGGGCACGGCCCGCTCGATCGCCTCGCGCTCGCGCTCCAGATCGTGCCAGATGATCCGGTGCGCTGCCGGGTCTTCCGCCCGGATCTCCATCATCTTGGCGATGCGTGCATCCAGGCTCTCGCGCTTCTCGCGGGACGCGTCGACGATGCCGATCGCGTCTTTCTTCAGCAGCAGTCCCTGGCCGCCCTTGTCCTCGCCGGCGGCACTATGGTCGGACGGCACCTCATGCCAGCGCACGTCCAGCTCGGGCAGGTCATAGCCCTCGTCGGAAAAGCCCAGATCGCTCGGCCGCTGGACGAACGCGGCCCAGCTATTCACCCACAGCCAGAATTCCTCTTCCTTGTGCGGGTGAATGGTCAGCTCGTCGGCCTTCTCGCTGTTCCGCTTGAAGAACCGGGTCTTGGCCTGGCCGACATCCATGATCTCCAGGAAGGCGGCATAGGCCAGCAGCTCGATATAGTCGTTCGGCGACGGCGTGGCCGTGGCGACGAACTTATATTGCATGCCGTCGAACAGCCGCATGAACTCGCGGAAGGTCTTGGTCCCGCCAAAGCCGCGAAGGCACGACGCTTCGTCCAGGGACGCGGCATTGAAATGCGTCAGGTCGATCTTGCCTTCGCGGACAGATTCATAGTTGGTCAGGTAGAGCTGCCCGCCCGGCCGATCCGCATGCAGCGCGATCTCGGCCGTGCTGCGGATGAAGATCGGGTCCATGCCCAGCATCAGCGCGTCGCGCTTGAATTCGATCAGCACGGTCAGCGGCACGACGATCAGCTGCCGCCCACCCAGCTGGGCGCCAAGCTGGCGCATGATCTCCAGCTGCATGACCGACTTGCCTAGGCCGAATGCAGCAAAAATCGCGCGGCGCCCGCCCTCGACGGCCCATCGGACCAGCTCGGCCTGGTGCCCCTTCAGGATCGGATGCACGTCATTGGCGGCGACCGGCAGGCCCAAAGGCGGCAAGGTAATTATCTTGGCGCGGATGAAGTCCAGATAGTCGAGCGGTTGCGCGGCCGTGCTGGCCTTGAGCGCCGGAGCGTGCCTCATGCCATCACCTCCGGCATATCGTTATGGTGGCGGCCGTCGAGATATCGACCGGTCATCGCCTTCACCGCATGCAGCGAGTGCCCGCTACCATTTGACCAGATTTTGCCGCCGGCGGTCATCTGGCCGCAGGGGAGCCACTGGCCCCATTGCTTGAAGAAGAACGGTACGCCTGCATCAGCGCACTGGTCGCGCAAGCTGCGTGCGGCCTCCAGATCCATAGCCCGTGCGTTAGGTCCGCTCTCGCCGCCGACAACGACCCAATCGACTCCTGACCGTTGCGGCGCACCCGGCTCATATTGCCGACCATCACGCTGGCAATTCCACATCGGCGGATGACCGTTCTTGCACCAGCCGCAATCACCCCAGCATTCGCTGTTGAGAGCGCTTTCGCCATGCCACGCCTCTTCCAGGCTGATGAAGTCCAGCAGCGGTTCGCAGGAAAGCCAGCGGACGGCGGCGGGCGATGCCATCAGATTTGGTATGCGCTCATTCGCACGTTGCTGATCTTCGACCGATACGCCCAACCAGACGTTGGGCAGGGGCCACGTCATCGCTTCAATGGCGTCGATCCCCCGCTCTCGGGGAAGGCCTGCCACCTGCGCAACATGAGCAAGAGCTTCGCCGAACGCTTCCGGCCGCTCTTCGAACGTCGCCATATAATCGCGCATCCGCACAGAGCGTTTCGTCAGCACCTGATGGATATGGTGGGGCGTCAGGGCCATTACGGCGAAGCACCGGTCGATCCATTCACCGGGCACGGCATCATGAAACGTGTCGCCATGCGCATTCCAGAAGATCATGCGCGGCTTGGCCCAGCGCAAAGGCTGCAACAAGGCTGCCTCATTCAACCGGACATCGCCGGTCCAGCGAGGCCCGGCACTGGTTTGCCGTGTCAGACCCTCGCGCGTGGGATGGCTGCGCATGCGGGTGCCGGCCAGTCTTTCGGCATAGCAGCCGCCATGCGGACCAGGGCCACCACAGCCAGGAGAGACGCGCGTGCAGCCATTGATGGCGTTGACTGTGGCGTCAGTCCACTCGATCTTGGTGCCGTCAGCCATGGGCTGCCTCCAGATTATCGATATTGCCCTTGCGGACGTCGAAGCTGACCGCCGTTACCCAAGGATTGCGGGCCCAAGCGCCTTCGCCGTTGATGCTGTCCCAAAGAGCAATCCACGCATCAAAAGCGCGTTGAACGGGCTTGAAGTCGTAGATGCTGGATCCGAGCCCTTCGGCGCAGATGTCGCCCAAGGTGATCGCCTGTAGGCGTTGAACCCGAACGTCTGTAACTACCAGCGTCAGGCGGCTTGCCCAGCGCGGCATGAAGCGCCCATGGCGATAGCGGCCATGATAGTCGCAATTGTCCCGGTCCAATTCAGGCCAGACCGTTTCTTCGCCGCCCAGCTCGCTAGGCTTCAGATCGTCATAGGCCTTGTGGGTGCGCCATGCTTCGCGCACCCAAAGCCGGTCGCCCGGCGCATAGCCGGAGAAGAAACGCACATCGCCTTCCTCATCACCGAACCAGCCCGGCTCGCTCGGTACGTCAATCTGGACGACATGAACTAGATGTTCGTCATTGGCGTGCCGGCATAGGCGCCGGGTCTGCGTCTTGCGTCCAGCCAGCAGGGCTTCGATCATAGGGCCTGAGAAAAGGATCGGGCGGTCCGTCATGCCGCCAGCCTCTGCAGCGCTCTATGAACAGGCGTCGGGCTATAAAGGCCCAGCTTGCGAGCGATGGCGGCAGCGTTGCGCGGCTCGCCCTCGGCCAGGAGCGACCGCACTTGCGGCACGATCTCCAGCGCGACACTGGCGCGAACGCCCATCCGCTTGTCCTGGGGTTTTGTGGCCGGCAGGAGGCTTGCTGCCCTCCCGCCGGCCTGCGACCCGCCGGCTCGCGGGAACTGCTTGCCCGTGCGCCGGGCGTAATAGTGGAAATTCTCGTCCCCACTGCCGTGCAGGCGACGCTGGCGATACAGCTCGACCACGCCGGATGCCGCCAGATCGCGCAGCCGTTCGGCCACCCGCGATCCATGGGGCAGGGACGTTGCTCGCGCATAGGGCAGGACATCCCCCTGCACAGCGGTTTCCAGCCAGCTGGTGACCTGCCTGTCTGTGACGATCATGCCGCCAGCCCTTCGGCGCGGGGCGCATCGACCCGGTTCCAGAATTCCCCGGCGCTACGCTGGCGCCGAATGAAGTCGATGCCGCTGTCGAGCGCCGCGCGCATTGCGACGGCCGTGCTTTCATTGAGGCACAGCGCCAGGCCGCACCCATTCAGCACGAAGCCTTCAGTAAAGCGCGTATCGTTGATCGTGTGGAACAGCTGTCCTGGCGGCAGCGCGCCGCCGAGCGCGCCGAGCGCGGGCAGGTCGGCCGCTTGCGAAGGCGCCGAAGCCGGGGCAGGGGTGGTAACCCCGGGCTCCGGCGCCTTCTCGACCGCGCCTGCGCGGGGGGAAAAGTCAGGCGCGATCATCTCGGTAAGCGGAACCGGCAGGCCGAACATCTCGGGCAGCACCGTGCCCTCGGTCATTTCGGCCAGTGCCACCGCGAAATCTTCCTCGGGCAGGATGTCACCGGCCAGGATGCGCTCGATCGCGCAGCCACTGTGCAGCGGGTGACCGCCCGGCTTGGGCTTGGCGATGAAGTCGGCATGCAGGATGATCCAGTCGGCCAGCGCCTTCGCGCCCTTGTTGACCGGCTTGCCATCGACGAAGCCCAGATGCTTGACCTGGCATGCGATGATCAGCTGCATCGGCTGATAGATGCCGGGCGTCAAATGCTCGGCGAAATCCTTCAGCGAAAAGGGACGAAATCCCGTCAGGTCCATCATCATTGGCCTCCCTTGATCTTCGATTGAAGCTTGTGGCGTAGCTGGGCGGACACCCGATCCAGATCGTCCAGCGCGGCGAGAGCGGTGCGGGCCTCGGCGGCGTTGACCTCTTCGCCATCTGGCCCGTGCGGGCAGACGGCATCGGCTACCGCGCGGGAGACATCACCGAATTCGGCCGCCATCTCGGCCACGGTGCGCATCATGCCATCGGCATCGGCCCCGCCCTGCGGCAGCGGCACGAACACACCGCCGCGTCGCCGGCAGAGCCAGCTGGTGACATGCGGCCAACCGGGCAGGCCGACGGTGCGATCTTCCAGCAGGTCGATCAGATCCAGTGTGGGGTATTCGGCGACATTGGCCAGGCCCATGTCGCTGATCTTCTGCCGCCGCACGCCGCTTTCCTCGGCAGCGGCGTCCTGCCCGCCAAAGGCCTTGACCAATGCCTTGAAACCGGCCTTGCCCGATTGCTGGTCGGGCGATAGGGCGACAGCGCGCGACATCACGCTGCCTCGCTCTGCTGCGTGGCGGCAAAGTCGTCCGTTTTGCCGGGTGACTGACAGGCGAGCTCGACCGATACGGTGTCGTCATGACAATCGAGGCCATAGAAATCGTTAGGCATGACCTGCCCGGCAGTCTCGCGGACGATGAACGACATCGTTTCGCGGTCAGGGATGCGGCTGCCATTGGCATACCGTCGCACTGCCTCGGCCGTGCGAGAGATCGCGCCTCCGAACTGACCATATGTCAGGCCCTCTCGCGCCAACCAATCCTGAAGCTGCATGCTGTTCCTCCGTTCGACACCGATATGGTGTTATCGACACCAACTTGTCAACACCAAATTGGAGTATGGGCGCATTGCACCAAATTGGTGCAAAAGGAGGCATGACAATTGCCAACAATATCGCTGCTCTGCGCGAACAGCGCGGATGGGCGCGCCCGGAGCTTGCCAAGCGCATGGGCACCTCGACGCAGCAGGTCGAGCGATTGGAAAAAGGACAACGCGGCCTGACGACCGATTGGATCGACAAGGCTGCGCGCGCATTGGGCGTGCCAGCAGGCGACATCATCACGCCTGGTGCTGCGAACTCAGATGATCCGCTGCCCCATCTTGCTCCTGATCGCCTCCCCACGCGTGGAGCGTCGGACGATGACGGAACCGTCGACGTCATTGCGCTCGATCTCTCCATTTCGATGGGGCCGGGCACACTTGTTGATGATTTCGTTGAGCAGTCGCCGGTGAAGTGGGACATCGGGCTCCTTCGCGTCATCACGCGATCGCCGTTCCACGTCCTGCGGGAGGTACGGGGTATCGGCGACAGTATGGAGCCGACTTTGAGAAGTGCCGACCGGGTACTGATCGACACGTCGGAACAGATGCTTTCGCGGGTACATGGCATCTACTGGATCGACCATCTTGGTGCGCATGGTTTGAAGCGGCTGCGTGCCGCCGGGCAGGGCCGGGTGCTGATCATGTCGGACAATCCGAACGTGCATGACTATGAAGTCGCGGCCGATGAGCTGCGCATCCACGGTCGGGCAATCTGGTACGGGCGCGAGCTTTGAAGAGGCTTTCGTTGGCAGTGGTCGGCGCCGACCATCCCAACAAGAAGGGGCCGACACGCAGGTTTGAGATCGCCCTTTGTCTGCCGGGCGAAGCCGTGCACCTAATTCCTGAGCCCAAGAACAAATTCGATCGCAGAGCCATCGCCGTCTATTCCGAGCGTCATGTGCAGATCGGCTATGTTCGCGCGGAGCGCGCCCAACTGATTGGAACAGCCATGAGCAAGGGCCCCGTCTCAGCGATCTTTCAACGAGCGGAGCAATGGGGGGCTTCGATACGGGTGCATCTGGACGGCACCCCGGCCGCGCTTCCCGAGGTCGATGATAGCCGTGCGAATGACTGGCCACCGCCCGGATCCGATGACCCGGATTGGTGGCCTGACGAGGTATACGACGACTAGCACCAAAATGGTGTTGACTTAGAACACCGATATGGTGTTAAAGGCTTCCCGTCACCAACGGGAGGCATCCATGTCCCACATCGAAATTCGTACCCCTGCGTCGATCATGCGCGCTCAGGCGCGCGATGATCTGGCGGCGGCCCAGCGGCTCAATCGCCAGTCGTTCGGCTATCTGATCGTTTCCGTCGCTGCCTTGCTGGCCGCCTGCGCGCTCGTTGCATGGGCGATCTGGGCATGAGCCCCTTCGAACAGTCGGTCGCCGACGCGATCGAGGACGGGCGCTTGGCGCTCGACGCGAAGGTCGGGCTGGGGACCATCCGCCAGATCGAGCGTGATACGCTCGCCATGCTGCTGGAGGCTGTTGCCGGCCCCGGCATCGAACTGCGCACCAAGGCGACGATCGCCGCCACCCGTGCCAGCGAGGCGGTCCATGAGCTGCTGCTGTTCGCCCGCGAGGGCAATCAGATGTCCAGCGCCGCCTTCTCCATCTCCGTCGCCGAAAATCTGGCTGATGCCATCCGCCTCGCGATCGATGCGCAGGGCGGCCCGGAGGATGACGAGGAAGCAAAATTTTACGCCGCCGTCGCGCGATACCTGGATGGGGAGGGGGAACAATGAAGCACGCGCTTTTGCTCGATGCCGAGCGCGCAGCCGCCACTCGCGATTGGAGCGATGGTATCATCGTCGACAACTTCGCCGGCGGTGGCGGCGCGTCGACCGGCATCGAGCTGGCGCTGCGCCGGCAGGTCGACGTCGCGGTCAACCACGATCCCGAAGCGGTCGCGATGCACGCCGCTAATCATCCGAACACGCGGCACCTGTGCCAGAGCGTCTGGGCGGTCGATCCGCTGGAGGCGGTCACCTTCGCCAACGATAATGGCGAGATGAAGCCGCGCCCGGTGCGGCTCGCCTGGTTCTCGCCCGACTGCAAGCATTTCAGCAAGGCAAAGGGCGGCAAGCCGGTCGAGAAGAATATTCGCGATCTCGCCTGGGTGGTGCATCACTGGGTCGACCGGCTCGGCCCGGCCCTGCGCCCAGCGATCATCATGCTGGAGAATGTCGAGGAATTCCGCACTTGGGGGCCGCTGGGCGCCGATGGGCGGCCATGCCCGGCGGGCAAGGGCAAGACGTTCGACCAGTGGGTGGCGAAGCTGCGCCGCGCCGGCTACCGCGTCGAATGGCGTGAAATGCGCGCCTGCGACTATGGCGCCCCGACCTCCCGCAAGCGCCTGTTCCTGATCGCACGCTGCGACGGGCAGAAGATCGTCTGGCCTAAGCCGACCCATGGCAAGCCAGATGCGCCCGCCGTCCGCAGCGGCAAGCTGCTGGCCTGGCGCACGGCGGCCGAGATCATCGACTGGTCGATCCCGTGCCCGTCGATCTTCACCCGCGCCCGGCCGCTGAAGGAAGCAACCTGCCGCCGTATTGCCGCCGGCATCATGCGCTATGTCATCAATGCGCCGCATCCGTTCATCGTGCCCGTCTGCAATGGCAACTGGGCCGCTGATCGGGCCTACGCAGGCGACGAACCGCTGCGCACGATCACAACGGCCAAGGGCGGCGAGTTCGCCGTGGTGACGCCTTATTTTGCGCCGCTGACGCATCAGGGCGGGCGTGATCGGATCTATGGACCGAAACAGCCCCTGCCAACCGTGACGAGCGCCAATCGTGGCGAGATAGCTCTGATCGCCCCGCACGTCATGACGATGCGTAACAGCGGAAAGCCGCATACTGGCTCGGATGAGCCGACGCACACCATCACGGCAGGCGGCGCGCATCAATATCTGGTCGCCGCGTTCATGGCCCAGCACAATGGCGGTGCGATCGGCCGCGAAGCGTCGGCGCCGCTGTCGACCATCGTTCATCGCGCGACCCAGCAGCAGCTGGTGGCGAGCCATATCGTCAAGCTGCGCAACAACCAGACGGCACAGAGTCATGGCGAACCGATCGGGACACTGACCAGCGGCGGCGGTCACTATGGCGAAGTTCGCGCCTTCCTCGTCAAATATTACGGCAATGAGCAGGACGGGCACGGCCTGGCCGCGCCGCTGGGCGCCGTGACAACGAAAGACCGCTTCGGCCTGGTCATCGTCACGATCGGCGGCGAGGATTATGCGATTGTCGATATCGGCATGCGCATGCTCAGCCCGCGCGAGCTGTTCTTGGCTCAGGGCTTCCCGCCTGATTACATCATCGACCTGATGGTCAACGGCAAGCCGCTGACCAAGACGGCGCAGGTCCGCATGTGCGGCAACAGCGTCTCTCCCGTCATGTCCGAAGCGCTCGCGCGCGCGAACGTCGCCAATGACGACGGCGCAGGCGAGGAAAGGATCGCCGCATGACCGGCCTGACGCGATGCGTCCCGCTGTCGCGCGAAGCCGCCGCAGCGCTCGAGCGCCGGCAGGAGCTTTATCCGGCGCTGGTGGAAAAGGGCGCGCTCTCGGCCGAGAAGGCCGCGTGGGAAATCCGCGTCTGGACCGCCATCGCGGCGGACTGGCACTGGGTGGTGACGATGGAGCGCCGAGAGGTGGCCAAGGTCTGGACCTATGAGAAGATCGAGGCACTGGAGGATAGCGTCAAGCGCGCGAACCGGGCGCTGCTGAAGGCCATCGACGCAGCGCCGGGCGAACTGCGCCGACAATGCCAGGAAGGCGAATGCCTGCACGACCTGCTTGATCGCTATGGTGACGACTTTGCCCCGATCCTCGCCGCCCATCATCAGCGCGATCGTTTCATCGACCTGCTCGACTGGTATCGCCGGGAACGACCGTGCAGCGGCCAGGCGCCGATCAGCTTTTACGTGGAAACCAACTTCGCGCTGAAGGAGCGCGCTCGCCTCGATCGCGAGGCAAGGGAGGCCGCATGAACGCGCATGCCACACCTGCCCGCCGGCGCCGGGAAAAGGCAATCTATCCCGGCAAGGTCGCGATCCGCCACGCCAAAGAGGCGGCGGTAGAAATGGGGATTGACCCCGCCGGCCTAGAGATATGTCCTGATGGGACGATCCGTATTTTTGACCGCGCCGCGATTCCTAACGCCGCGCCAAAGGATGAGTTCGACGAATGGCTGCAAAGCGGACGACTGGGGTAGAGGGCGTTCACATCGTAACGTCGCGCAAGGCGGGCAAGCCAGTGCGCTATTACATCTATGCCTGGCGCGGCGGCCCGCGCATCCGCACCGTCGAGGGCGGTGAAAAGCCGACTATCTCAAAAGACGACGTGAAGGCCATCGCGGCCGCGCTGGAAGCGGCAAAGCCCGTGCCCAAGGACACGATCGGCGGCCTCGCTGTTTCCTATCGCTCTAGCCCCGAATGGAAGGCGCTGGAGGCATCTACCCGCGACACATGGGGCAGGGCGCTCGACAAGATCGAGGCAAAGTGGGGAGAGGTGCCGCTGCGCCTGTGGTGCAACCCGCGCATGGTAACGCAGGTCGTGAAGTGGCGCGACGCCATGGCGGAAACACCGCGCGCAGCCGATATCGCCATCGCCCAGCTTAGTCGCCTGTTGGAGTTCGCACGCCTGCGCGGGCAGGTGACCGTCAACATCGCCACCGGCATTCCGACGCTCTATCGCAGCGCCCAGCGCGCGGAGATCATCTGGACGGAAGACGACTTTGCTGTCTGGAACAGCCACAAGAAGGTCAACCAGGCACTGCGCGACGTTGCGGCTCTGGCCGCCCAGACCGGCCTGCGCCGCGCGGATCTGATCGGCCTGACCTGGTCGGAGATCGGCGAGGTCGCCATCACCCGGATCGCGCGCAAGAAGAGCAAGGGCAAACGCCGGCGTGTCGTCATGCCGATCCTGCCTTCGCTGCAGCGGCTGCTGGACGATCTGAAGGCGCGGCGGCGCAAGCCGGGCGTCGAGACCGTGCTTGTGACCAGCCATGGCACCAGCTGGTCTGGCAATGGCCTCTCGGGTGCATTTGGCAAGGCGATCCGGGAAACGGATCTGCATCACGTCGACAGCGATGGCGAACGTCAGTGGAAGCACCTGCACGACATTCGCGGCACCTTCGCGACGAAGCTGATGGCCACCGCAGGTCTGAATTTGACCAATGCAGAGATCGCCAATTTGATGGGCTGGTCGCCCGAACAGGTCGAAGAAATTCGCACGCACTATGTTGACGACGCGGCCATTGTCGTGGCAGTGGGCGAACGTCTCGCACAGGCAGCTGTAAAACGCTCTGTAAAACGCTAGGCTGAAATGGCTCTAAGTCATTGAAAAGCGGGTATAGCTCAATGGTAGAGCACTAGCCTTCCAAGCTTGTGATGCGGGTTCGATCCCCGCTACCCGCTCCAGTCCGTCATCCCCGACATATCAGCGGCACCGCAGCTTGATCCGCAGGATCGGGCCGGGTGCCGCTGCGGCGTTCAATCCTCCTTCGTCCAGCCCATCGCCTTCAGCATCACATCGAACAGGCGGGTGTTGGCGAAGAAGCCATGGACCTGATCGGCGCCCGGCCCGGCGGCGGCGGCAATCACTTCCTCGCCGGTGTGACTGTCCTCGACGCCGATGATCGCATTGCTGGCGACCGTTGCCCCCGGCTTGGCGGCGGCCGCCGCATATTGCTGCGCCATCGGCGCGTTGCGCTTGCCGCTGGTCATGCGCAGGCCGAAACTATGGTCGGCGGTGAACAGGATCAGCGTATCCTTGCCCGCGATCGCGCTGACCCGGCGGATCATCTCGTCCATCTCGATCACATGTTTCAGGCCATTTTCCGGCTTGTCGGTGTGCATGTCCCATTCGACCATCAGGAAATAGCCCTTGGGATTGCGGGCAAGCTGGCCGATCGTCGCCTCGACCGCCGGGATCGGCGCATAGTCGGCATCGCGCAGCACCGCCGCCCGGCCGCTATCCTTCACCAGTGCCGGATCGTCCCCGAACCGATAGCCCGCCCTGGCAAAGGCCGCTTGCGGGGTGGTGCCATCCTTGGCGAAGGACGCGACCGCATCGGCCTGCCCCTTGCCGATCAATATGTCGACGCCATTGCCAAAGCGGGGCGTCAGCATCTGGCGGAAAATCTGGTCCTTGTCCTTGCGCGTGGCGACATGGGCGAAGCAGGCCGCCGGGGTCGCGTCCCAGATCGGCATGTTGGTGACGACGCCGGTGGAAAGGCCGCGCTGCTCGGCATATTCCAGGAAGCTCTTGACCGGGGTGATCGCACCATCGGCCGCCGGCAGCGCCGATATCATGCCGCTGTTGGTCTTGTGCCCGGTCATGATCGCACTCATGCCCGCCGCCGAATCCGTCACCCAATTGTCAAGCGCCGACGTATCGGACAGGCCGACATGGGGCATGGACTGGATGAACAGCGACTGCGGCCGGTCATGCGCCATGATGCCCGCGGCGTTCAGCGTCGGCACGCCGCCGGCATCGCCCAGGAACAGGATGATGTTACGCGCCCGCTGCGGCGCAGCCCCGTCATCATTGCGGGCCTGCGCCGGAGCGGCGGCGAGCATCGTGCCCGCCGCCAGCATGATCCCGATCGATCGCATCGTCATTGCCGTCCTTCCGTTCAGAAACGGGCGCGCACGCCGGCCATCAGCGTGGTGCCATAATCGGTGTAGCCCGCGAAGCGATCGTCCCGGACATATTGCCACTGGACGCCGCCGGCCACGTTGATGCCCTGCACCACGAATGTGACATTGGGCGTGACCTTGTAGGAAATGTCGAAGTCCAGGCTGCCGAACGCCGCGTCGTTATTGGCCGCCAGCCCCGCGCCGCCGACATCGCGCAGCACCTTGCCGCGCCAGCTATAGCTGGCCCGTGCGCCGACCGGCCCCTTTTCGTAGAAGGCGGTCAGGTTGAAGCTGTCGCCCGCCACATCGGTCAGGTCGTCGCGGAAGGTGGTGCCGTCGGACAGGGCATAGGTGCCCTTGCTCTTGGTATGGGTATAATTGGCCTGGAAACCCAGGCCATCGAACGGCGCCGGCAGCATCTTGAACAGTTGCTGATAGGCGATCTCGATCCCCGCGACATAGGCATTGCCGCCATTTTGCGGCGCGGTCAGGCGATAGATCTGGCCGTCCAGGTCGAAATTGCGGGTCTGCTGGAAGACGAAGGTCGTGATGTCCTTGTAGAAGGCGCCACCGATCAGCGCGCTGCCCGGCGCGAAATACCATTCGACCGTGCCGTCATATTGCCACGCCTCGAACGGCCGCAGTTCGGGATTGCCGCCCACCGCCGTCAGCACCGTCGGGTTGGAATTGATCGTCAGGCGCGGCGCCAGGTCGGCCAGCGACGGCCGGGTGATGACCTTGGACGCGGCCAGATGCATCTGCAGATTCGATGTGAACTCCGCGACCAGGTTGAGCGAGGGAAGAAAATTCCCGTAATTGCGCTCATAGCTGACCGGCAGCGCTGCACTGCCATTGTCGGCATAGCCCGACGATGTCTGGCGGGTATGGGCATAGCGCAGGCCCGCGTCGCCCCGGATGGTCACGCCGCCCAGCGGCAGGCTGAACTCCGCCATGCCATAGCCGCCGATGATCCGTTCATCGATGGCATAGCTGTTGCGCCGGTCGCCACGGGTCAACGGCGCGTCGAGCAGCGCCTCCTTGCCGGTCGCCGCGTCCCAGAAGCGGTCAGGATCGGGCATGACCCAGTTCGTCGGCAGATTGCCGCCCACGCCGCTCAGGAAATCGTCGACCGGGAAGGCCTCGAAATAGCTGTCGTCGAAGCGCTGGCCGGATATGCCGCTGGTGAAATTGATGTCGCGGCGATTATAGGTGCGGTCGCGCTTTTCATATTTGGCGCCGAAGCGCAGCGCCTGCACCACGCCGCTCAGTTCGCGCGTCACGTCGAAGGTCGCGGCCCGCTGGCGATCGAGCGAGTCATTGACGCGATATTCGATCCGGCGGCCGGGCAAGGTGGTCGATTCCGTCAGGTCGGCGGTCAGGAACTCCAGGTTCGGCAAGCGCTCGCCCACCTTGCCATAGTCGAATGCGACCTGGCCCACGCTGCCGAGCAGGCGGGGGGGGAAGGAGGGGGGGGGGGGGTTGGGAATAGGCCGGGCCCAGGCTCGCGTCGGCGGCCAGCGTCCAGCCATTGGCGGACCATTTGGCGTTCGCGCCGATCAGCCAATTCTCATATTCCAGCCGTGACGTCTCGCGCCCGATCTGGGTCGACGTAGTGACGGTCGCAGCGGTCAGCACGCCATTTTCGATCACCGCCGTGCCCGGCACGATCGCACCCGGCGTGGTCGCGGAAAAATCGGTCGAATAGGTCAGTTCGTCATAATCGATGTTGAGCCGGCTCCACAGGCCATCGACATTCAGTTCGAACCGGTCGTCGGGCTTCCACTGGATCGCGCCATTGAGGCCGATGCGGTCGCGGTTCTCGCGCTCCAGCGTCGGGCGCGTGCTGGTCGGCACCAATATGGTCTCGCTGTCCAGCGTGCCGTCGCCATCCGCATCGATCCGCCCGTCGGCCCAGCCCACGCCGGTGACACGGTCTTGCCGCGTGGTGCGCTCGTCATAGACCGCCGCGATCAGCGCGCCGAACGTGCCCTCCTCATTGACCCAGCTGGCCATGCCGGACAGGCGCGGATCGACCGTATCGGCCAAGCGCGGCGAACTGGCGGTGGCGGACAGCGCCAGCACCGGCTTCTTGAGGTCGATCGGGCGGAAGGTCTGCAGGTTGACGATGCCGCCGATGCCGCCTTCGGCCAGGTCCGCGCGCGGGCTCTTGATGACTTCGACCGCCGACATGAGTTCGGACGGCAGCGTGTCGAAGCGGAACTGGCGCCCGCTCTGGCCGCTGTCGCGCACATTCTCGTTCACCGCGGCCGACCGGCCATTGAGCGTCACGACCTGGAAATTGGCGCCCAGGCCGCGGATGCGGACGAACACGCCTTCGCCGCGATCGCGCACGATCGATACGCCGGGCACGCGCTGTAGCGCTTCGGCGATGTTCTGGGCGGGGAATTTGCCGATATCCTCGGCCTTCACCACGTCGACGACATTGGTCGCCTTGCGCTTTTCGGCCAGCGCGCCGGACAGGCTGGCGGCATAACCGGTGACGATGATGTCGGGCGCGACTTCGACGCCGCCGCTGGCCACCGTCTCCTGCGGCTCGGCCGCCGCCGCCACGATCAGCAGCGCGCCATTGCCCTGCCGCCGCACCGCCAGCGGCTTGCCCTGGATCAGCCGCTCGACCGCGACCATGGCGTCCATCCGGCCGCTCAGCGAAGGGCCGCTCATCCCGGCCACCAGTTGCGGCGCGAACAATATGTCGGTGCCGGTCTGGCGGGCCAGCGCCTCCAGCGCGGTCCCCAGCGGCTGCGCGGCGATCTGGACGGTCGCCTGGCGCGGCTGCGCCTGGGCCGGAACCGCGCAGAAGGCGGCAAGAGCGGCGCCCAGCACCAGAGAGCGGCGCAAAGTGCGCGAAGAAGAAACGGTCACGATCATCCCCCGTGGACAGCGGCAGAAGGCGCCGCGCCTCCCCGACGCGCCAGCGGGATTTTACCCCACCCCGGCATCGGCCTTTTTTTCAGCCGCCCAGCAGCACCCGGTCGTCCACCTCGCGGACGGGCACGGACAGCAATTGCGACAGCGCCTGGCCCAGCGCGACATTGTCGCCCATCCGGTACATGCCGCTCACCCGCAGCGCGGCGGTGGCGGGATCGGCGATCACCAGCCGGGTCAGGCTGTAGCGATTGGCCTCCGCCGCCACCGCATCCAGCCGGTCGTCGTGAAAGGCCGCCCGGCCGCTCAGCCAGGCCTGGGTGGTTTCGACATCGGGCCGATCAAGCTGCACGACATTGGCGGCATCGGTGCGGATGCGCTGCCCGGCCGACAGGCTCCGCTGCCCGCCGGCGACCGCGACATCGGCCTGTCCCGCCAGCGCCGTCATCGCCAGCCGGTCATCGCTGTCGCGCCGTACATCGAACCGGCCGCTGCCGGCGACGAAACGCCCCCGGCCGGCATCGATCGCAAAGGGCACGGCGGACGGCTTCACCGTCAGCGCCACGCGCCCGCGCTCCAGCCACAGCCGCCGCCGGCTGGCGCTTGCCAGCACGCGGACATCGGTATCGGCATCCAGGAACAGGGCCGATCCTTCCGGCAGGGTCAGCCGGCGCTGCTCGCCGATGGCGGTGCGATAGCGGGTGCCCGCCATTGCCGTCTGCATGATCGCCATGCCACCGCCGCCCACCACCAAAGTGCCGGCGCAGGCCGCCATCATCCGCCGGCGCGACAGGGGGCGTGCGGACGCCGGCGCAGGACGCACCGCCGCGTCGGTGCCGGGCACCAGCGCCCAGATATCGGTCGCCCGCTCGAAATCGGCCGCATGCGCGGGGTCGGCGGCGATCCAGGCGCGAAAGGCCTGCTCGTCGTCCACCGTCCGTTCGTCCGCATTCAGCCTTGCAATCCACTCGGCGGCGGTCCGGGCCATGGGGCGCTCACCGGGCATGTCGGGGCTCACCAATCCTTCGTCCATTCGCCAAGGAAGCTCATCGCCCTGGCCATATGCTTCTCGACCGCGCTCTGGCTGATGTCCAGCCGTTCGGCAATTTCGCGATATTTAAGATTGTCGATCCGCTGCAGCAGGAACACCTCGCGGGTCCGTGGCGGCAACTGGTCGATCCCCTCCGACACGCGCCGCAGCCGCGCCTGGGCCATCAGCGCCTCGTCCTGCAACGGCGCGCCGTCGCGCAGCAATGCCAGCGCATCCTCGCCGCCTGCCGGCCCGCGCACCTTTTCCCGCCGATAGCTGTCCCGCGCCCGGTTGACCGCCGCACGGACCAGAAAGGCTTCCTCATTGTCGGGCCGTTCGGGCCGGGCCGCCATGCGGACATAGGCATCGTGCAACAGATCCTCGCTGTCGGAACGCCGGGTCATCCGCTCGACCTGCGCCAGCAGCCCGGCCCAGCCGGTCCATAGCCGCCGCGGCGCCCGCAGCGCCTGTTCAGAAGGATGCTCGCTCATGCGACCGGCCGCTTAGCGGGCGCTGCGGTCAGTTTGATGACCAAGGCATTTCAATTGGATGACGCTGCCATCTTGTGACATGCCGACGTGAACACGGGGGATTGTCCGAAGCGCTGCAAGCGGCAATATGCGGCTGTGCAGGGCGAAGTGCCAATGGGTGCTGGGGTTCGATCTGATTACAGGGGCAAGACCGGTCGATGGATATGGTGGACAATGCGGCGGCAATTGGCCGGATCATCGCAACCTGCCGCGCGCTCTGCCTGGATTTGCGCTGGCATGATGCCTACGCGCTCGCGGCGTCGGTCGAGCCGGAAGAAGTCAACACTGCTCTGTTGCGCATGAAGCTGACAGCCGCCTGCGCGCTGAACGACAAAACGCTGGTCGCGGCCGTGGGAACGGAAATCGGGGCCTTGCCGGATGGCCATGCCCTTTTCTTTCCGCTGGTCGGGCAGTTGCAGCGAAGCGGTCATGGCGATATCGCGGCCGACATGCTGCTGGCGCGCGCCAATGCCGCGGCCGATCAGCGATACGCCCTGTTTCTGCGCCGTTCGATCAGCCTCAATCGCGGTGACGACGGGCGCATAGCCGCGCTGGAGGCGGCGCTCAATGCCGCGACAAATGGCGGCTGGGACATGAAGGGCGAACCCTCGTCCCATCATTTCCCCGCGCCGCTGCCGGCCCTGATGGGGCCGCCGGTGCAGATCGTTCCCGCGCCGGGGCTGGATCGCCAGCATATCGACCGGCTGACGGGCGACACCGCGAAATTCCTCGTCAGGATGCAGAAGCCCGCGCCCGGCTATGTCGTCGAAGAAGCTTTCCGCCATTTTCGATGCCGACTTGCCGTCGCGCGACCGGGTATAATCGCCCCTGGTCCACAGCGCCAGGACTTTCGACGGATAATCGTCGGGGCATTGCCCTGATATTGCCACAGGATATTGTCGCGGATCGTCCGCCGGGCGCCGCAGTCCACAGCGTTCTGGGGCACCACCTTGGTCAGGTGATAGGGCATTCGGTCCGTCGACGTGAGGTCGCGCCGGTTCTTGCAGCGCGCATCGGTGGGGATCATGCCCATGATGATGCTCCAGGCAGGTCGACGGGGCAGGGCGCGCATGAACGATAGGGGCGCGAATGAGCATGACGGCCCGCGCCGCTTTCGGTTCCCTGTGTCGGGGCGGACGGACGGATTTTTCGCTGGCAATGCCGGGCCTTGCTTTCGTTTTACGGCGTCGCCGCTCCCGTGCTGCCGCGCGCGACCAGCGAGAAGGTGAAGCGCGGCGGTTCGCCCGGACCGTTGATCAGCGCGTCGATCGCGGCGCGGCCCATATGGTCCAGCGGCTGGCGCACGGTGGTCAGCGGCGGCCAGCTGGTGCGGCTCGCGGGCGTATCGTCGAACCCGGCCACCGACAGATCCTCGGGCACGCGCAGGCCCAGGTCATGCGCCAGCGTCAGCACGCCCAGCGCCATCGGGTCGTTGGTCGCAAAGATCGCGGTCGGCCGGTCGTCCCGCTGCAACAGCGCCTCTGCGCAGGCGATACCCGATGCGAAATCGAAACTGCCCTGCATGAACAGGCTGTCGTCGATCGGCAGGCCGGCCGCCGCCATCCCCTCGCGAAAGCCCTCGACGCGCTGCAGGGCCGCCTTGTGGGTCGGGGGCGGGGTGATCACCGCGATCCGCTTATGGCCCAAGGACGCCAGATGATCGGCCACCATCCGCCCGGCGGCATGTTCGGGCGTCGGCATGTTGATGCCACCCCTGGATGCGTCCGCCGTGCCGGCGATCCGCGCGCAGGGCAGGTTCATTTCCGCCAGCCGGTCGAGCAGCAGCGCATCGTCGGACAGCGGCGGCACCAGGAACACGCCGTCCGGGCGCAGCGCCGCGACCAGCCGGTCCAGCACTTCGATCCGCTCCTCGCCGCCGTCGGAAATCGGCTCCACCACCAGATGATAGCCAAGGTCGCGGCAGCGCGCCGCCGCACCCGACTGGATGCCGCCGGTATAGGCGGGGGCGGGGTTGCTGTAGAGATAGGCGATCATGAACGACCGGCCACCGGCCAGCCGCCGCGCCGACTGGTTGGGGCGATAGCCCAGTTGCTCGATCGCCGCGTTCACCCGCTCGCGCAGTTCGTCGCTGACGTTCGGCGCCTTGTTGACAACGCGGGACACCGTCTTGATCGAGACTTTGGCGAGAGCGGCGACGTCATGGATGCTGGGCATGATTTTCCTGTATGGCCGGGCCGAAGGCGACTGGTGCTGCCGCGGATCTTTGTGGCACTATTCCCCATAGGACCAAGGATTGAAGATGAGCAACGTCATTAATTTTCGTCTGGCGCGCAAGGCCAGGGATCGCGCCGACAAGGCACAGGCGGCAGACAGCAATCGCGCCAAGTTCGGCCGGACCAAGGCGCAGAAACTTGCCGATGAATTAGAAGAACGTCGAAAGACATCTCTGCTGGATGGTGCGCGTCTTGAACGGAAGGATGATGATGGAGAGGATATTTGAAGTTGTGAAGTCATGATGTAAATCTGTTGTTCATATTCGGAATGAACATCCGTTCATATTGAGAAGGCATTTTTCAATTCATCGATATTGAAAAACAGATCGTCCCGCATTTGACGATATGTTTGAGGCCAATGGAGATGGTCGGCGGTTGATCTATCGCTATGACCAAGAATATTCGATCCATCCGTCCCGCCTCGGCCGCGATCGCCGCTGTCCTGGCATTGTCCGCAACGCCCCTGTTCGCGCAGGAGGTGATGACGCCCCCGCCGGCCGCGCCCGCAACGGCGCCGACCGCGCCGGTCGACATCGCCCCCGCAGTGCCGGCGGCAGAGCCCGCACCCGCTGCGCCTGTCACAGCGCCTGCAACCCCGGCGGCGGCGGTCTTCGCGCCCAGCCAGCCGGTCGTGCAACAGACCCCGCCGACCCCGGAGCCGCAGGCTGAAGCGCCCGCCGCGCAGGAAAGCCGCGCTGCCCCGGCCACCCCGGCACCGCGCCGCGCGGAAGTCCGCCAGTCTGAACGTGCTTCTGAACCCGCCCCGGTGCCTGCTCCGACCCCGGTCGCGGCTGAACGTACCGAAGCGCCGGCACCCGTAGCCCCGGCCGCAACGCCGGCTCCGGAACCGGCCGCCGTCACCCCGGTTGCCGAACCGGCCCCGGCTGCCGCGCCGGCCGAACAGCCTTCGGCCCTGATCGATCCGGCGCTGCTGCTGGCGCTGGGCGGCGGTTCGCTGCTGCTGGTCGGCCTTGGCGCCACCGCCATCGTCCGTCGCCGCCGCCAGCGTGTCGAAGCCGAGCGCGAAGCGATCGCGCCGATCGAAGCTGGCCCGGCCCCGGCACCGATGCCCCTCCCCCCGGCTGCTCCGCCTGCTGCTCCGATTGCGGCACGCACCCCGCTTGCCGCCGCCGCGCCGGGCAATGATGTCGAAGCGATGGTCGCCGCTGCCCCCAGCCGCGACAATCCCTTCCTGACCCAACGCAACCGCCGTCGCCGCGCCCATTTCCTGCTCGCCCAGCGACAGGCGCTCCGCACGGCCGATCCGGTCGCCCGCGCCGCACCGGTGGCAACCCCGGCCAGCGCCGCGGCGACCGATCGCAGCCAGACCGTCTATCGCTTCGGCAGCGACCGCGCCCGTCCGGGCCTGTTCAAGCCGCGCACCAGTTGATCGACGCCCTTAGCTGACAATGAAGGGGACGGTGGCCCGCCATCGTCCCCTTTGTCTTGCCTGTCCTACAGTCCGCTTTGCCTGATAGAAGCAGGGGATAGGGGAGGACATCGCCCTTTCCGATAGGATCAGCGTTCAGCAAGATTATGTCAAAATCTGCGGGAAATATGGGAAGTTAAGGCCCGCAGCTTCCAACAGGCGCCCCCGCGCTGTTGCGCTTGCCCGTCCCGCCTGTTACCGGCGCGCGGTTTATATCCCACGCCAATATTGGCCTGCAGAAGAGTCGCCCACCATGTCCGACAAGATCAATCGTATCGTCCTCGCCTTTTCGGGCGGCCTCGACACCAGCGTGATCCTGAAATGGCTGCAGCAGACCTATCAGTGCGAAGTCGTCACCTTCACCGCGGATCTCGGCCAGGGCGAGGAACTGGAACCCGCCCGTGCCAAGGCCCGCCTGATGGGCGTCAAGGAAGAGCATATCTTCATCGACGACCTGCGCGAGGAATTCGTGAAGGATTATGTCTTCCCGATGATGCGCGGCAATGCGCTCTATGAAGGCCTCTACCTGCTCGGCACCTCGATCGCCCGTCCGTTGATCGCCAAGCGCCAGATCGAGATCGCCAAGAAGCTGGGCGCCGACGCCGTCAGCCATGGCGCGACCGGCAAGGGCAATGACCAGGTCCGTTTCGAGCTGGGCTATTACGCCCTGCAGCCCGACATCAAGGTGATCGCCCCCTGGCGCGAATGGGATCTGACCAGCCGCACCAAGCTGATCGAGTTCGCCGAACAGCACCAGATACCGATCCCGCGCGACAAGCGTGGCGAAAGCCCCTTCTCGACCGACGCGAACATGCTGCACACCTCGTCCGAGGGCAAGGTGCTGGAGGATCCGTGGGAGGAAACCCCGGACTTCGTCTATTCGCGCACGGTCAACCCGGAAGACGCGCCCGACGCGCCCGAATATATCACGGTCGATTTCGAGCGTGGTGACGGCGTCGCGATCAACGGCATCGCCATGTCGCCCGCGACCCTGCTCGAAACCCTCAACGACTATGGCCGCAAGCATGGCATCGGCCGTCTCGACCTGGTCGAGAACCGCTTCGTGGGCATGAAGTCGCGCGGCATGTATGAAACGCCGGGCGGCACCATCTATCACCTCGCCCATCGCGGCATCGAGCAGATCACGCTCGACCGTGGCGCTGCCCATCTGAAGGATGAGCTGGCCCCCAAATATGCCGAGCTGATCTATAACGGCTTCTGGTTCTCGCCTGAGCGCGAGATGCTCCAGGCGGCGATCGACCACAGCCAGGAAAAGGTGACCGGCACCGTCCGCCTCAAGCTCTACAAGGGCGGCGTCTATGTCGTCGGCCGCAAGTCGCCCTACACGCTCTACAGCGAGAAGGTCGTCACCTTCGAGGACGACGCCGGCGCCTATGACCAGCGCGACGCCGCGGGCTTCATCAAATTGAACGCGCTCCGCCTGCGCCTGCTGGGCCGCCGCGACGGGCTTTGATCTAGCGCGACACTGATGTTTCGGGAAAGGCCCCGGTCCGCACATAAGCGGACCGGGGCCTTTCTCTTTCCTTCCCGATACAAATTGCGACAAACTATTGGGTGACATGACAAAGTTGCGGGACAAGTCTTGCCGATAAGCGACGTCAAGGATGGTCGACACCATCCACGACTGAACTTGGAAGGAAAGACCCAATGCTCCGCAAATTCTTCACCACCGTCGCGGTTGGTTCGCTGTTCGTCGGCGGTCTGGCGGCGTCGCACCTCGCCTTCGCGCAGGATGGTGGTCCGGGTCCGCGCGGCATGCGCGGCGGCCCCATGATGATGGCCGACGCCAACAAGGACGGCACCATCACCAAGGCGGAACTGACCGCCTCGCTCGAAGCCCGCTTTGCCCAGCTCGACGCCAACAAGGATGGCAAGCTGACCAAGGAGGATCGTGACATCCGCCGCCAGCAGCGTCTGGACGAACGCTTCGCCGCGCTCGACACCGACAAGAATGGCCAGATCAGCAAGGCCGAGTATCAGGCCGGTCATCAGCCGCGCGCCGATCGCGGCCCGGAAGCCGGCAAGCCCGGCGGCCCCGACGGCAAGCGCTGGGGCGGGCGTGGCCATGGCGGTCCCGGCCGCGGCATGATGCACCGCGGTCCCGGCTTTGGTGACGCCGGCAAGGACGGCACCGTGACGAAGGCAGAGTTCATGGCCGGCCCGCTCGCCATGTTCGACAAGGCCGACGCCAACAAGGATGGCAAGGTCACGGCGGAGGAAATGAAGGCCGCCCGTCAGGCGATGCGTGGTCCGGGTCGCGGACATGATCGTGGTCCGGGCCGTGGCCCCGGCGCCGACCAGGCACCGCCGCCGCCGGCCAACTGATCGGCTGACAGCGCTGACGATCCGGAGCGGGGCTTTTCCCCCTAGCGCCCCGCTCCAGTCGATCGTCCCAAGGGGGAAGGGCGAAGGTTCCCCTGCCTTCGCCCTTCCAACCCGTTCCCCGGCATGACAGACAGGCACAATGAGCGAACGACCCCATCTCCTGCTCGTCGATGACGAGCGATCGATCCGCGAGCCGCTGGCCCAATATCTCTCCCGCAACGGCTTCCGTGTGACCGCCGTCGAAAATGCGGCGGAGGCGCGGCTGCGTCTGGCCGCCAATGCCATCGATCTCGTCATCCTCGACATCATGATGCCGGGCGAGGACGGCCTGTCGCTGTGCCGCCATATCCGCGAAACCAGCGAGATTCCGGTGATCTTGCTCACCGCCCGCTCCGAAGAGACCGACCGCATCGTCGGGCTGGAAATGGGCGCCGACGATTATGTGCTCAAACCCTTTTCGCCGCGCGAACTGGTCGCCCGTATCAAGGTCATCTTCCGCCGCGTCGCCACCGGCGGCCAGCGCGTCACCGCGCCCGACGGCGCCACCTATGCCTTTGCCGGCTGGCTCTTGAAGACGCAGGAACGCACCCTGGTCGATGCCGAGGGCGTGTCGCTGCCGCTTTCCACCGCCGAATATAATCTGATGCTCGCCTTCGCCACCCGGCCCAATCAGGTGCTGAGCCGCGACCAGCTGCTCGACATCACCCAGGGGCGCGAGGCCAATGCCTTCGACCGGGCGATCGACAACCAGATCAGCCGCCTGCGCAAGAAGATCGAGCCCGATGCGAAGAACCCGACGCTGATCAAGACGGTCTGGGGCGGCGGCTACACCCTGTCGTCGGAGGTTCGCAAACTGTGAAGCAACTGCGCCTCTGGCCGCAAAGTCTGGTCGGGCAGATCATCATCCTGGTCGCGATCGCGCTGTTCGTGGCGCAGGCGATCAATTTCGGCCTGCTGCTGCGCGAACGCAATCGGGTCGAGCTGACCAGCCAGACCGCGCCGGTCGTCTATCGGGTGATCAACGCACTCGATATCCGGCCCGATCGTCGGCCAAGGCGCGGCGATCACGAGCAGGAAGAGGAACGTGACCGGCGCAATGTGGAATTTTCGACGACGCGGCCCGTCCTTGCCGGCAAGCCGCGACCAGATGTCGAGACGCGAGCCGTCGCCATGTTCGAGGATATCGGCCTGACCGTCCATTCGGTGGTCGCGACGGAAGATAGTCGCATCATGCCGCAGCGTCGCTGGGAACAGATACGCCGTCGCGCGACGGGAGAGCAGCCGGGCGATCGTCGTCTCGGCCGTCTCTCTCTGGCGGTCGAATATGAACCGGGCAAATGGGTGACCGCGATGGCCCGCATCGGCAGCCGCCCGCCGCGTTTTGGCGGCTGGCTGGTGGCCCAGACGCTGATCCTCAACGTCATCGTCCTCATTCCGCTGCTCTGGATGGGCCGCCGCTTTGCCCGCCCGCTCAAGCAACTGACCGGCTCCGCCCGCCAGTTCGCGAAGACCGGCGCGGCCGATCCGGTCGAGGAAAGCGGGCCGGGCGACGTGCGCCAGCTCACCACCGCCTTCAACGCCATGCGCGCGCGCATCATCGCCATGCTGGACGAGAAGGACCGGATGCTGGGTGCCATCGGTCATGATCTGCGCACGCCGCTCGCATCGCTACGGGTCCGCACCGAATCGGTCGAGGATGAGGGCGAACGCGCCCGCATGTCCGAAACGATCGAGGAAATGAACCGGATGCTCGACGACATCCTCTCGCTCGCCCGCGCCGGCCGCAGCAGCGAGACGGCGCAGAAGGTCGACCTGACCTCGCTCGCCGATGCCGTCGTGGAGGATTTCATCGAACTGGGTTCACCGGTCGACATGATCGACAGCGATCGCGCCGTCGCCTTCGTCCGCGCCCAGCAGATCCGCCGCGCGCTGCGCAACCTGATCGAAAATGCGATCGTCTATGGCGACCGCGCCCATGTCAGCGTCCAGCATCAGGACGGCATGATTCGCATCATCGTTGCCGACGAAGGCCCCGGCATTGCCGAGGACAAGATGGGCGAGATGATGGAGCCCTTCACCCGGCTCGAAGGCTCGCGCAACCGCGAGACCGGCGGCGCTGGCCTCGGCCTGGCCCTCGTCCGCGCGATCATGGCCGAACATGGCGGCGCGCTCCAGCTCGCCAACCGCCCCGGCGGCGGCCTCGAAGCCAGCCTCGTCCTCCCGGCCTGACTGGGTCATTCCTCCCCAAGCGCGCTTGGGGAGGGGGACCGCTCGCGTAGCGAGTGGTGGAGGGGCACAGGCCCGATGGCGCAGCGTCGGAAAAGCGCTGGCCCTAGCTCGCCAGCGGCCGGATTATCGCCGGCGTCTCGACTGCGACCGGCGCGACCGGCGGCAGGTCGGGCAGCGCCTTGTCCACTGTCACCGGTTCGCCGCTTTCGACCAGCGCGATCGCCTCGGCTTCATTCGCCACCGCCGGCGGCGATCCGCGCAGCGGCATGCCCGCCGTCTCGCGCACCGTCAGCATGGTCAGCAGGCCGATCAGCGCCGCCCCCATCAGATAATAGGCCGGCACCAGCGGATCGCCGGTCTTCTGCACCAGCCAGGCGGTGATCAGCGGCGTCGTGCCGCCGAACAGCGAGACCGAGATGTTGAACGCGATCGACAGCGCGCTGTAGCGCACCGGCGTATAGAAGAGCGCGGGCAGGGTGGAGGGCATGGAACTGGTGAAGCAGACCAGCGCAATCCCCAGCAGCATCAGCCCCAGAAAGATCAGCGCGTCATTGCCCGTGCCGATCAGCAGCATGCACGGCACCGACAACAGCATCAGCGCGACGCAGGCGCCGATGATCATCGGCCGCCGGCCCAGCCGGTCGCTGAACAGCCCGCCCACGACATTGAGCGGCATCATCACCAGCATCACGATGATGATCAGCAGCAGCCCCTTGGTCTCGGCATAGCCCATGGTCACGCTGAGATAATTGGGCATGTAGGTCAGCAACATATAGTCGGTGACGTTAAACACCAGCACCAGCCCGACGCACTTCAGCAGCTGTCGCCAGTGGACGCGGAACAGGGTTCCCAGCCCCGGCCGCTCGCTTTCGCGCGCATCGATCTGTTCGCTATAGGCCTGGAATGCCGGCGTCTCCTCCAGCTTCAGCCGCATATAGAGGCCGAGCAGGCCCAGCGGCCCGGCGACCAGGAAGGGAATGCGCCAGCCCCAGTCGAGCATCTGCGTCTCGCTCAGCGACATCTGCAGGGCGGTGACGGTGCCGGCGCCGGCGATATAGCCGCCCAGCGTCCCGAACTCCAGCCAGCTGCCCATCAGGCCGCGCTTCCGGTCGGTCGAATATTCCGCGATGAAGGTTGCCGCGCCGCCATATTCGCCGCCGGTCGAAAAACCCTGCACCAGCCGCGCGGCCAGCAGCATCAGCGGTGCGCCGATGCCGATCTGCGCATAGGAGGGGATGAGGCCGATGGAAAAGGTGCCGACCGCCATCAGGATCATGGTCATCGCCAATATCTTGTGCCGGCCATAGCGATCGCCCAGCGGCCCGAACACCAGTCCGCCCAGCGGCCGGGCCAGGAAGGCGACGGTGAAGGTGGCGAAGGTCGCGATCAATTGCAGCGCCGGATCGCTCGACGGGAAAAAGACATGGCCGAGCGTAACCGCGATATAGCCGTAAACGCCGAAATCGAACCATTCCATCGCATTGCCGAGCGCTGCCGCGCCGACGGCGCGGTTCAGCAGGGACCGGTCGACGACGGTGACATCATCGACTTCCAGGTCGCGGCGGCGCTTGAACCAGCCGAAATGGGTGTGGCGCGCGGCATGCGCGGCAGATGTGGACACAGTAATCTCCCGGCCCGTCCAGGCGGGCACGCGGGGCGCGCCTCACAGCCATCGGACAGGCAATGTCGGCCAATAATCAGGGCCTTGGAACGTTGCGACGCCGCATGGGGCATCAAGCGAGGAGGAGCCCATATAGGCAATCGCCCGCAAAAAGGTGCAACAAAGGGGCAGGCCGTGTCCCTACGGGGGTGAGCCGACCCCGGCCTGTCCTATTGGCGCATCATGGCTTATGCTGCGTCGCGATGGAATTGCGGGCGGACATGACGAAGCAGGGGTTGGAAACAAGATTTCCAACCCCTGCATCAAAATTGCCGAATATGCGGGAAATATGGGAAGTTAAGGCAGCGATTTCCTATTTTGCCGCCCCGACTGTCTGCCTCAATGCTTGCCCGGCTTGGACGATGTCCCGGCCGCCGTCGGGTTGATCAGTGCCGCGCCGCTGGGCAGGCCGGTGCCGCCCATGTCCAGCTTCTGCGCCTGTTCCCGCGCGACCCGCTGCGGATCGTCCCGCTCCTTGATCGCCGCCTGGGTTTCGGGATCCTGCGCGTCATCCTCGTCGGCCGAGGCATTGCCACCACGGGTCCAGCCCAGGATGACCGACATGCGCCGGTTGCGCGGATCATAGGCGTCGGTCTTCACGAACGGCTCGCGATCGGCGACCCCCTCGATCCGGGCGAAGCGGGCATTGGGAATGCCGGTTTCGGCGAGCGCCTTGCGGGTCGATTCCGCACGGGCCGACGACAGCATCCAGTTGTTCATGCTCCGGCCCGACGCATAGGGCAGGCCATCGGTATGGCCGCGCACGATCAGCGGGTTGGGCATGGTCGCCAGTGCGTCCGCGACCTCGGCGATCAACGCCTTGGCTTCGGGCAGCAACTGGTCGGTGCCCGACCGGAACATCGCGAAATCCGCTTCGTCGATCAGGTCGATGCGCAGCCCTTCGCGGGTTTCGGTGAAGCGGACATTCTTGCGCAGCCGGGCCAGGCCCTTCTTGGACATGCGCTCCTCAAGCTGCTTCTTGATATTCTCGAACTTCTGCCGGTCGGCCGCGCGCAATGCCTTGCCGCCCTGGTCCTTGGTGCCGGTGGCGTCGCGCGGGATGGTGATGGCCAGGTTGCCCTGACCGCCGGTGGTCGGGTAATTTTCCTTCGCCATCAGGCTGTCGCCGCCGAACATCCCGGTGGACCCCGCCGAATTCATCTTCAGCTCGACCAGCGTCGGGGTGAAATAGTCGGCCAGCGCCTTGCGCTGCTTTTCGGTGGTCGCACCCAGCAGCCACATCAGCAGGAAGAAGGCCATCATCGCCGTCACGAAGTCGGCATAGGCCACCTTCCAGGCGCCGCCATGATGGCCGCCATGCCCTTCGACGATGATCTTCTTGACGATGATCGGCCGGGGTTCGGGCTCGTTCGCGCCGCGCTTCTTCTCCGCCATGGCTTATTTGTTCCGCATGCCGTCGAACACTTCGGCAAAGCCGGGCTGGTTCGCATGGATCAGGCTGGAACGGGCGGCCTCGATCACCAGCGGCTGCGGATGGCCGTGCAGCGAGGCGATGATGATCTGCTTGACGACATGATAGATGGCGCCGTCCTGCTCGATCACCGCGCGGCAGCGATTGGCGAAGGGATTGACCATGCCATAGGCGAGCAGCACGCCCAGGAAGGTGCCGACCAGCGCCGAGCCGATCATCGCACCCAGCACCGAAGGCGGCTGGTCGATCGAGCCCATGGTCTTCACCACGCCCAGCACCGCGGCGACGATGCCGAGGGCCGGGAGAGCGTCGGCCAGGCCCTGGAGATTGTCGGCGGGCTTGAGCGCTTCATGATGATGGGTCTTGAGGCTGTTATCCATCACTTCCTCGACCGCGTGGGGATCGAGCGTGCCGGACGACACCACGACCAGGCGCAGCGTGTCGCTGATCAGGTGGATCAGCGTCTTGTCCTTCATCAGCTTGGGATATTCGCCGAAGATGGGCGATGTGCCCGGATCTTCGATATGCGGCTCCAGCGCCACCGGGCCTTCGACGCGCAGCGTCTTCATCAGCTTGCTGACCAGGAAGATGCAGTCCAGGAAGTCCTGCTTCTTGTACTGCGGTCCCTTGAACACCTTGCCCAGGCCGCCGCCCAGCGCCTTCAGGTCGGAACCCGAATTGCCGATGATCAGCGCGCCGACGGCGGCGCCGCCGATGATGATCATTTCGTGGGGCAGGGCGTGCAGCACCGGTCCGATGTCGCCCCCGGTGAAGATGAACCCACCGAAGACCATGCCCAAAAGCACGACAAGGCCGATGACTGCAAACATGTTGATCCCCGAAAATGCGCCTGGAGGCGGTGGCTCCGTCGGCGCCCCGTGGCGCCAGTCCCTTTCTGGTTAATACGGACTGGTTACCGTCCCCTTTAGGACGGCGACGCTTTTTCGCCGCCTTTAACTGATCAGGTCGAACAAGGTCTGCTGGTTGATCCGCGCAAAGGCGGACTGGGCCGCCTCCAGCTGCAGCAGCTGCGCCTTCACGTTCGAAATGACCGTGGTCAGATCGGCCGATTCCAGCGTGTCGCGCCGTTCCGACAGGTTGATGTCGACATCGGTCAGCCGCGTGCCGATCACATCCAGCCGGTCGGCGCGCACGCCTTGCTTGGCGCGCTCCACCACGACCCGGTTCTGGCCGATCTGGATCGCATCCAGCGAGCTGGCGAGGTCGGTGTCATTGCCGCCCTCGACCGCGTCGATCGCCTTGCCCAAGATATCGTCCAGCGACATCGATGTGCCGTTGACGTCGATATTCTCGGAAATTTCCTGCTTGGTGCCGACCACTGCCAGGTTGAGGCCGCGGCTCACCGGCACCAGCACGCTCTGGCCGTCGTCGAACACCGACACGCCCTGATAATCCTTCTGGTTCAGCAATTCGCCGACCGTGGTGCGGATCGTCTTCAATTCCTCGGCGATGGCGGCGGCGCTGGTGTCGTTCAACGCGCCATTGCGCGCCGACGTCACCAGTTCCTGCGCCCGCGTCATCAGATTGTTGATTTCTTCCAGATTGGCTTCGGCATTGCCGGCGCGGGTCGTGCCATAGCTGACATTGGTCTGCCAGGCCGACTGCTGCGCCTGGGCGCGGCCGATGTCGGACACCTGGACCCAGGCAAGCGCGTCGTCCGACGGCTTGTTCAGGGTGATGCCGGTCGAAATCGAGGTCTGCCCGTCGACGATGCTCTGCGACAATTGCTGTTGCCGACGGATCTCGGCGAGCATGATCTTGTTGGTGATACCTACCATGTCTCAGCGTCCTTCCGTCACATGATCTGCAGGATCGAATCGACCGTGTCCTTGGCGACCTGCAGGATCTTGGCGCAGCCCGAATAGGCCTGCTGGATCCGCAGCAGGTCTGCCGCCTCCATGTCGAGATCGACCCCGCTCACCGCTTCGCGCGCGGCGACCGCCTGGTCGCTGCGGCTCTGGGCCGTGGTCTTTTCCGCCGTGCTGGCAGTCAGCAGATTGGCGTTGCTGGTGATCAGGGTCGTCCAGCCCTGTTCGACGCTGCCGCTGCCGCGCAGGGTCGATGACACCGTCAGCAGATTGCCGTTCAGCGTGCCGTCGGCCGACTTGGTCGCGAGCGCGTCCGGCTCCACGTCCAGCGCGACCAGCGTCGCGGCGCTGCCGCCATAGGACAGCAGCGGCACGCCGCTGGCGCCGGTATCGGTATAGCCCTGCGCATGCCAGGCATTGACGTCGGTGGCGAACTGTTCGGCCAGCGTGTCGAGGCTGGCACGGCGTTCGGCGGTGGTGTCGGCCGATGCGAACAGACCGCCCAGCGTGCCGTTGGACGGGGCGGCAAGTGCCGTGCCGTCGGACAGGGCCAGCGACAGGCGCCCATCGGTGGCGGACGCGGTCACCGCGACCGACGCGGCGGTATCGCCCGACACCAAAGTGGTGCCGTTATAGCTGACTTCGGCGCTGTCATGCGCGCCGAAGCTGATCGTCACATTCAGGTTGGAAGACAGCGTCTGCAGCGCGGAATCGCGGCTGTCGAGCAACTGGGCATAGGCCGACGTGCCCGGCTGCGCGCGCAGCAGGCTGTTGTTGATCGCGGCCAGCGACGACAATTGCTGGTTGATCGTCTGGGCCGACGCCTGCGCCTCGGTATTGATGCCGGTCGATATGGTTTCCAGATCGGCGGCGGTCTGGCGGAAGGATTCGGCGACGCGGCCGATGCTGTCCAGCGTGGTGACGCGCAGCGACGTGTCGCTGGGACTCGCTGCCAGCTTGTCCAGATTCTGGTACATCGTCGTCATCAACTGGCCGACGCCGGTGGCGGTGTCATTGAGCGCGGTTTCGATGTCGGTCTGCCAGCGGACGCGCGCGTTCGCGCTGCCCAGCGCCATGGCGGTGATGCGCACCGACGCATCCAGATAGGGGTCGGTGCCGCGATTGATGCTGGCGACCTGGGTGCCGCCGAAATTCGCCTTGGCGACATAGGTCGCCATGGTCGCGGTCGACGATCCCGATTCCACCGTCGTCACCGACCGGCGGGCATAGCCGTCGGTGCTGGCATTGGCGATATTCTCGGAAATGGCGGCCATCGCCGTGCGATAGGCCTTGGTGCCCGACGCACCGATGATGAACAGGTCGCTCATGCGCCCTTAGCCGTGGTTGCCGTGCCGGTCGCGGCCGTGCTGCCGGTCTGGGCCGGGCTGTCGTCCTTCACGCGGGCGCCGAACTGGTGCATCAGCAGTTCGGCGATGCCCATCGCGCCCTTGGTCGACATGGCGTCGGCGGTGCGCGCATCGGCCATGTCCTGGAATTGCTGGGTCGCGCTCGAATCGGTGATGCCCTCGGCCAGGCTGGCCGATCGCATCGCGCCGATCATCTGGCGCAGGAACACTGCTTCGAACTGCTGCGCCGCCTTCTGCAGCGCAGCCTTGGTCTCGAAGGGGTTGGACGTGCCGCTCGCCGCGGTTGCGTTCGATACCTGCATCACAACACCACCAGTTCCGCTTTCATCGCGCCCGCCTGTTTCAGCGCCTCAAGGATCGCGACCATGTCCGCCGGGGATGCCCCGATGGCGTTGACCGCCTTGACTATATCGGCCAGCGACGCCCCACCTTTAAAATTGACCATCGGTTTTTTCTGTTCGTCGATGCTGATGTTCGACGATTGCTCGACGGCGGTCTGGCCCTGGCTGAAGGGCGCGGGCTGGACCACGCGCGGGCTTTCATTGACGCTGACGGTCAATTTGCCATGGGCGACGGCGGCCGGATGGATCTTCACCGCGCCGTTGATGACGACGGTGCCGGTGCGCGCGTTGACGATCACGCGGGCCGGGGCATCGGCGGGCGTGATCTCGATATTCTCGATCATGCCCATCATCAGGATGCGTTCCTCGGCACCCGGCGTCGCGTCGATCGCGACCGACACGGCATCCATCGCGCGGGCGCGGCGATCGCCGAAGGTCTTGTTGATGCCGTCGGCCACGCGCAGCGCGGTGGTCAGGTCGGCTTCGGACAGGTTGAAGGTCAGGGTCGGCGCGGTGTCGAAGCCGGTGGCAACCGCACGCTCGACCGTCGCCCCTTCCGGGATGCGGCCGGCCGACGGGATGTTCACTGACACCTGGCTGCCATCGGCACCGGACACGCCCAGGCCGCCAACGGCCAGATTGCCCTGCGCCATCGCATAGATTTCGTTATCGGCGCCGCGCAGCGGCGTCATGATCAGCGTGCCGCCACGCAACGACTTGGCCTTGCCCATCGCCGACACGGTGACGTCCAGCCGCTGGCCGGGCTTGGAAAAGGCGGGCAGGTCGGCCGTCACCAGCACGGCGGCGGCGTTCTTGAGCGCCGGGTTGACGCCGGCAGGCAGGGTCAGGCCAAAGCGCGAGACCACGCCCTTCATGCCCTGCACCGTATATTCGATGCTGTCGTCGCCGGTGCCGGCCAGGCCCACGACGATGCCATAGCCGGTCAGCTGGTTGGGACGGACGCCCTGGAAGGTGCCCAGATCCTTGACGCGTTCGGCATGGGCCGGCGCGGCGATCAGCGCCAGCAGCGGCAGGAGGAAGCGGAACAGGCGTGTCATGGCGGTCCGGGTCTCCATCAGAAGGGGCTGATCATCGAGAAGAAGCGCTGCAGCCAGCCCTGGCGGCTGGCGCGGGCGATTTCGCCCTTGCCGGTATAGATGATCTTGGCGTCGGCCACGCGGGTCGACAGGATGCGGTTGTCCGGGCCGATATCGGCCTGGCGGACCAGGCCGCTGATCTGGATGAACTCGTCGCCGCGATTGAGCGTCAGCGCCTTCTCGCCCTTCACCAGCATGGTGCCGTTGGGATAGGCGGCCGCAACCGTCACGGTGATCTCGCCGTTCAGCGCGTTCGACTGGGTCGCCGCGCCCTTGCCGGTGAACGTGTTGTTGCCACCCATAGCGATGTCGCTGGACGAGAAGAGCTTGGACAGCGGGCCGGTGGTCGGCGGGTTGAGGCCGATCGAGCCGCTGCGGTTGGTGTCCGCGCTGTTGCTCTTGGTCGCCTGGGTCCGTTCGACCAGCACGATGGTGATGATGTCGCCGACATTGCCGGCACGCGCGCCGCTGGTCAGCGGCGTGTAGCCGGTCGACACCTGGAAGATCGATCCATTGGCCTGCGGGGCCTGCGGCTGGGCGATGACGGTCGGCGCATAATATTCGCGCTCGACCTCGCGCTTCTTCTTGGCAGCGAAGGCGGGCGACGCGGCCATGGAGACCATGGCGAGGGCGACGAGCGAAGTGGAGAGCGCGCGCATCAGTCAGCTCACATATTCTGGTTGGCGTACTGGAGCATTTCGTCCGTCGCCTTGATCATCTTGGAATTGACCTCATAGGCCCGCTGGGTCTCGATCATGTCGACCAGTTCCTCGACGATGTTGACGTTCGAGGTTTCCAGATTGCCCGAGCGGATGAGGCCGCGGCCTTCCAGGCCTGCGGTGCCGACCTGCGGCGTGCCGCTGGCGGCGGTTTCGACCAGCAGGTTGCCGCCGATCGACTGAAGCCCTGCCGGGTTCATGAAGCTCGCCAGTTCGATCTGGCCCAGCTGGGTCGGTTCGCTCTCACCCTGCAGCGTCGCCGACACGGTGCCGTCATTGCCGACGGTGACCGACGTCGCGCCCTGCGGCACGGTGATCTGCGGGATCAGCGGCAGGCCGTCGCTGGTGACGACGGTGCCTTCGGCGGTGACGCTGAAATTGCCGGCGCGGGTATAGGCGGTCGAACCGTCGGCCTGCTGCACCTGGAAATAGCCCGATCCCTCGATCGCCATGTCCAGCGCATTGCCGGTTTCCTGCAACGTGCCCTGTGTGTTGATCTTGCTGGTGCCCTGCAACGAGACGCCCGAACCCAGATTGAGGCCGGTGGCGAACTTGTTCTGGCTGTCGCTGTTGGCGCCGGCGGCGACGATCTGCTGATAGGCCAGCGTCTCGAAGTCGGCCCGGTCCTTCTTGAAGCCGGTCGTGTTGACGTTCGCCAGGTTGTTGGCGATCACGCGCATCTTCGTGTTCTGCGCGTCAAGGCCGGTGCGGGCGACATGAAGGGCGGCGTTGGTCATCGTTCAATCTCCGTGCGGCTCCCCGAAGGGATGCTCATGCGTCGTTCACAGCAAGATGCGTGCCAAAATTAACCATCCAGTTTCATGAGCGATGCGCCGCCGTCGTCCATCTGCTTGGCGGTGTCGATCATCTTGATCTGGGTTTCCCACGCGCGGCTGGCCTCGATCATCTGGACCAGCGCGGCGGTCGCGTTGACGTTCGATCCTTCCAGCGATCCCGATGTGACGGTCGCGATCGGATCTTCGGGCAGGGCGCCGCCATTCACTTCGCGGAACAGCCCGTCGGTGCCCTTGGCGATGCTGGAACCGGCGGCATTGACCAGCTTCAGCTTGTCGACCTGCTGCGGATTGGCCGGATCGCCGCCCTGGGGCACGCCCCAGATGCTGCCATCCTGGGCGATCGACACGCTGTCCATCTGGGGCAGGGTGATCGGACCGCCCTGGCCCAGCACGGCCAGGCCGTCGCCGGTGGTCAGCAGGCCGCTGTCATTGACCTTCAGGTCGCCACGGCGCGTATAGGCTTCCTGTCCGTCCGGGGCCTGAACGGCGAGCAGTGCGTCGCCGTTCATTGCCACGTCCAGCGGATTGCCGGTTTCGGTGACCGCCCCCTGCGCCATGTCGGCGGCGATCACCTGTTCGGATGCCTGGGCTCGGGTATCGAAGGTATCGCCCTTGATCCAGCGCGTCTCGGCATTGGCGATTTCGGCACGAAAGCCGACCGTGTTGGCGTTCGCGAGATTGTTCGCGATCGACGCCTGGCGGGCCATCGCACCGCGCATCGCGGTCAGTGCCGTGTTGACGAGCCGGTCCATGGGCTACCCCTTCTACCCTAAGCCTTAGCTACGGATGTTGACGATGGTGGTGGTCAGCGTGTTGGCCGCCTCGATCGCCTTCGAGTTCGCCTGGAAGTTGCGCTGGGCAGCGATCAGCTGGACCAGTTCGTCGGTGATGTCGACGTTGGAACGTTCCAGCGAGCCCGAGTTGACGGCGCCGAACATGCCCTGGTTGGGCGTGCCGATGATCGCGCTGCCGCTTTCCACGGTCGAGGTCCAGTGCGCGTCGCCCTGCTGGCGCAGCCCTTCCAGGCTGTTGAACGACGCCATCGCGACCTGGCCCAGATAGACGGTCGAACCGTCGGCATAGATGGCCGACACCAGGCCGTCCTTGCCCACGCCCACGCTGGTCAGCTGCGCGCCATCGGCCTCGCCCTTGTAGGTGGTCGGGATCTGCAGGTCGGTCAGGTCGTTGGGCGTCGTCGAATTGGTCGGCGGGGTGGTGATCTCGCCGGTGTCGGGGTCGACCGCGAACACCTGGATGCGCGAACCGGTGGTGTCGACGGCATAGCGGTCATTGTCGACCGAGAAGGCGCCGTTGCGGGTATAGCTGATGGTGCCGTCTTCGCCCTTCACGGTGAAGAAGCCTTCGCCCGAGATCGCCATATCCAGCGTCTTGTCGGTGGTTTCGATCGTGCCCTGGGTGAACTGCTGGGTGATGCCCTGCACGCGCACGCCCTGGCCGGCGACCTGGTGGGTGGTCTGCATCGGCGCAGCGGCGAAGATGTCGCCGAACTGGGCCTTGCTCTTCTTGAAGGCGGTCGAGTTCACGTTGGCGACGTTGTTCGAGACGGCGGACAGGTCGGCCTGTGCGCCCTTGAGGCCGGAAAGCGAAACATAGAAGGACATGGCGTAGCTCCTTGGGTGAAAAGGATGGGTGAAATTACATCAGGCTGATCGCGTCGGTCGGCGCATAGCTGCCGAGCGCGGTGATCAGTTTGGAGGAGGAACCGTCGGCGGGTGACTGGACGGCGGCGATGGTGGCCCAGGTCGCGACCTGGCTGGTGGTGCCGCCATTGACCTTGACCTGCAGGGCGGAGGAGGAAACGGTCTCGCCCGCATCATCCTTGCCGTCCCAGTAGAAGGCGACTTCGCCGGCGCTCTGCGCGCCCAGGTCGATCGACTTGACGACATTGCCGTCGCCATCGACCAGGTCGACGCTGACAGCATCGCTGGCGCCGCTCAGCGTAATCTGGCCGGCATAATAGCCGCTGGAATCGGGCACCGCGACATTGCTCTGGACCAGCATCGACTTGCCGATCCAGCTGGCCGCATCGCCAAGCCGCGTGCCGCTCAGTTCCGAGGCCAGGGACTTCAGCGACTGGTTCATTTCGGCAATGCCGGTCGACTGGGTGATGGTCGCCATCTGCGACACCATCTCGGTATTGTCGACCGGTTCGAACGGATCCTGATACTGCATCTGTGCGGTCAGCAACGTCAGGAAGCTCGACTGATCCATGGTTGCGCTGCCCGTGCCGACATTGGCATTCGGGTTGTAGACCGAGAGGCCTGCGCTATCGGTGACGGTAGACGTCGTCGTCATTTGCCGATCCTTATGGTTTCGAGCATCAGGGATTTGGCGGTGTTGAGCACCTGCACATTATTCTGGTACATGCGGGCGGTCTCGATCATGTCGACCATCTCCGCATTGCTATCGACCGCAGATTCCCAGACATCGCCATTGGCATCGGCCAGCGGATGATTGGGGTCGTGGCGCTTGGTCGGTTCCGCATTGGTGGTCACGACATTGGCGACCTTGACCGTCGACACGCCGGGGCTGTCCGTAACCGACTGGAAAACCGGCTTGATCGCGCGATAGGCTTCGGCGGCGCTGCCGGTGACATTGCCGGCATTGGCCATGTTCGATGCGGTGGCGTTCAGACGCACCAGTTGCGCGCTCATGGCGCGGCCGGCAATGTCGAACACATTCATGGGGCCTGAACCGCTCATGCTCATTCTCCCTTCAGCGCGCGGTTGATGGTGTTGATGCGGCCCTCCAGGAAGGAGAGGGTGGTGCGATATTTCACCGCATTTTCCGCAAACAGGGTCTGTTCGGTGCTCAGTTCGACGGTGTTGCCGTCAAGGCTGGGCTGCAACGGCACGCGATAGCCCATGGCATCGTCCACAGCCTGGCCGACATCGGTCGGGCCGCGGTCGCTCTGGGCCGTCGCTTCCTTGAGCGCGGCATCGAAATCGATGTCGCGCGCCTTGTAATTGGGGGTCGAAGCGTTCGCGATGTTGGACGCGAGCAGGGACAGACGCTGCGAGCGAAGCGCCAGCGCCTTTCCGTGGATCCCGAACAAACCGTCTTCCAGCGACATTTCCCGTCAGTCCCTTTTTGCCCTTTCGGGCCTAAAGCTTTCGATCGTCCCGCCGTTCTCCTGCCTGATGGCGTTCGATGCGAGCGATCCAGCCGGATATCCGCAAGGACCGTGCCAATTTGCGTGGGTGACGCAGGATGGCGCGGCAAACTGCCGGAAATCCGGGCTTTCGCGGCATCGGGCGGCAAGGGCGGCAAAAATTTGCCGGGTGGCGGCAATCTTTTGCCGCCCGGTCAGCATGGCGGAACGGAAGGTGGGATGATCGGGATTTTAGCGCATCTGTTCGATCCGCTCACGCTCGCCGCAATGCTGGGTGGCGTTGCGGTCGTGGCGCTGGCGCAGAATGGCGTTCAGGCGGTCGGCCGGGCCTGCGTGGCGTTGCGACCTTTGCTGCGCGCCGATCCGCTGCGCGACCGGGATGCGGCGCGCACGGCCCTGCTCCAGATCGACCAGGTGGCCCAGTTGCGCGGCCTGATGTGCATCGACCGGGTGAAGAGCGACAGCGGCTTCATGGTCGATGCCGCGCGTCGCCTTGCCAATTGCGATCGCGTCGAACAATTCGAAACCTGGGCGTCGCAGGCGCTGGCCGATCGCGCCCAGCGCCACGCCAGCGTGCGCAATGTCTGGCTGTCGGTCGCCGATGCGGCGCCGGCGCTGGGCATGGCCGGCACGATCATCGGGCTGGTTGGCATGTTCGCGGCGATGGATGATCCGTCCGCGCTTGGCCCTTCCATGGCGCTTGCGCTGCTCACAACCCTTTATGGCGTGGTTATCGCCAATCTGCTCGCCGCGCCGATCGCCGCGCGGCTGGCGACCCTGTCCGAACAGGAACTTGCCTGGCAGCAGGAGGCGGTGGCCCGCATGCTGGCGATTGCACGGCGCGAAAATGCGCCGCTGCGCCGCGCATCGATCCGCGAAGTCGCATGACCGCGCCTGCAATCCCATCGGCAGCAACGGCGGCCCGGCGCAATCGCTGGGCCGTCAGCTTTGCCGATCTGCTGATGCTGTTGCTCGGCTTCTTCGTGCTGCTCCAGGCGACCGGCAGCCAGCGCCGCGATGCGATGCTGGCCGAGGTCAGTCGCCAATTTGGCGGCCGTCCCGCCCGCACCGCGATCGAACTGCGCGCGGCAGAGCTGTTTGCGCCGGGCGAAGCGATGCTGACGCCGCAGGGGCAGATACGCCTGCGCGCGGCGGTGCGGCCCTATATGCAGGATGATCGCATCATCGAACTGCGCAGCCAGGGGCAGGACCGGGCGCGACAGCGTTTCGACGATTGGGATCTGGCGGCAGCGCGGCTTGGCGCCGTGGCGCGCGCGCTCAAGGCGCAGGGCATAGGGGGCGATCGCCTGCTCATCCGCGGCCTGGATCAGGCGGACAGCGCCGACGGGCAGGGGCAGGTGATCCGCATCGCGCCGGGCGAGACCGTGAAGCCCTGAGCCTCAACTGGCACGTTTGTTGCTTTTAATCATGGCGAAAGTCCGCATTTTCGGAGAAGCGCCGTGACCAGACCCGTTCAGTTCCTCGCCATCGCCCTGGCCTGCGCCGCTGCGCAGCCCGCGCTGGCGCAGCAGAAGTTCGAGAATCTGGATCGCATCGACAGCCTGGTCGCGATGACCGTCGGCGCGAATATGGGCGAACCCGGTGGTCCGCTGGCGCCGGTCGATCGTCGCCTCCGCCTCGCAGCCTGCCCGACCACGCCCAGCGTCGAGGGGCCGATCTTTGGTGCCGCCATGGTCAAGTGCGATGCACTAGGCTGGCGTATCCGCGTGCCGCTGGTCGCGGGCGCCGCCGCAGCTGCCTCCGGCCCGGTCGGTCGCTATGCCCCGGCCGCGCGGCCGGTCGTCAAGGAATCGGTCGTCAAACGCGGCGATCCGGTTCAGCTCATGGCCGGCAATGCCAGTTTCAGCGTCTCGCGCATGATGATCGCCGATGAAGATGGCGCAATTGGCGAGACGATTCGCGTGCGCGAAGACAAGAAGTCATCGCCTGTACTTGCCCAGATCGTGGACATGGGCGTAGTGCGCATTCCGGGATTTAATAATTTTTGAACTTGTCCGTTATAGCGTTCAAGGGACGAGTGAAGGAATGAACCAATGATCAACTCAGTCGGCCAGAGCATCAGTTCGGCAATCGAGGCAAACCGCTTGCGCGAAGGGGGCAAGACCCGCGCCGCATCGGCAACCGGATCGACCGGCACCACCGCGTCGGCATCGACGTCGGCCAGCCCGGCGGCGCGCATGGCGGCCGAAGGCGCGCCTGTCGACATGGACCGCATCGCCGCCATCAAGGCTGCGATCGCTTCGGGCAATTACCCCGTCAACCCGTCGGTGATCGCCGACCGGATGATGGCGCTCGATCTTCCCGCCTAAACAGGACATTCCTTCATGCCCCTCGGCCTTGCTGCACTGGATGGTCTCTTCGCCGCATTTGACGACCTGCGCGCTGCGCTGGACGGCAATGATGCGGCCGCGATCGAAGCTGCCAGCACCAGGGTCAGCACGGCGGCGGCCGCCGCCCGTGCGATCGGCGCCTGGCGTTCCGAACCCGATGTGGTCGAACGGCTCAACCGGCTCCTGCCGCTGATCGAAGCGGCGCGCGTGCGCACCAATGTGCTGGCGGATTATACCAGCCAGCGACTCGCGATCCTGACCTCCAATGGCGCTCGCAATGCGCCGCTCACCTACGGTCGGCGCTGACAAAAATAAATTTTGCTTTCGGGCTAAAGCGGCGCCAATCGGCGCCGTTTTTCGTTTTACGCAGAATCTTGTTTAACCGCGTTAACCAAATCTTGGCACAAGCATTGCTCTAATAGCTCACGGTACCAAATGGGGATTGTGGGTCAGTGTCGGCACTTGCAGACATTTCAGCAACGGGAGCTTCGGCCGGTAATCGCGTCACCAACGCGATTGCGATGGCGAGCCGCCGTACCGGCGTGGACTTCTCCTACCTGCTTGGTCAGGCCAAGATCGAATCCAGCCTGAACCCCAGCGCCCGTGCCGCCACCTCTTCCGCTACCGGTCTCTATCAGTTCGTCGACCAGAGCTGGCTCGCGGTCGTCGACAAGCATGGCGCCGAATATGGGCTGGGCTGGGCGGCTGATGCGATCAGCAAGGGCAGCAATGGCCGCTATTATGTGTCGGACCCGGACCTGCGCCAGCAGATCCTCGACCTGCGCAAGCATCCCGAGACCGCCTCGGTCATGGCGGCGGAACATGCCGCCGACAACAAGGCCTATCTGGAAAGCCGCCTGGGCCGTGAGGCCGAGCCGGTCGATCTCTACCTCGCCCATTTCCTGGGCGTGGGCGGCGCCTCCAAATTCCTGTCGATGAATGATCGTGCGCCTGGCGCAACGGCGGCCTCGATCTTCCCGGCGGCGGCCCGCGCCAATCGTTCGATTTTCTATGACAAGCAGGGCAATGCCCGCAGCTTCGCCGATATCCGCGATCGCTTTGCCAGCAAGCTGCAAAAGGGTGTCGATTCGATCGGCACCGGCAATGTCCAATATGCCGATGCTTCGCTGCCCAGCGGCGCGAAGACCGTCGCTCCCGCCGATTATGTGCGGATCGAAACCCAGCGCCTTGCGACCCAGGCCGACGTCACCGTCCGCCCGGAACCGCAGACCGCGCGTCTCGCCTATCTCATGCTCGCCACCCTCGGAAGGTAACGGCCTCTCATGACTCCCACCCAAGTCAAAGCGAAGATCTGGATGAGCGCCGCCAAGGGGGCGGTGTTGCCGTTCGCCACGCTGATGGTCGTGCTGTTCATGATGGTGCCGGTGCCGGCGGTGATGCTGGACATCGGCTTCATCACCAACATCATGATCAGCCTTGCCGTGCTGATGGTGGCGCTGAACGCCGCCAAGCCGCTCGACTTTTCCAGCTTCCCGACGGTGCTGCTGTTCGCGACCCTGCTGCGCCTGGCGCTCAACGTCGCCTCGACCCGCGTCGTGCTGGTGTCGGGCCATGAGGGATCGGACGCCGCGGGCCAGGTGATCGAGGCATTCGGCCACTTCCTGATCGGCGGCGATTATGTCGTCGGCATCTTCGTCTTTGCGATCCTGATGATCATCAACCTGGTGGTCATCACCAAGGGCGCCGGCCGCGTGTCGGAAGTGTCGGCGCGTTTCACCCTGGACGCCCTGCCGGGTAAGCAGATGGCGATCGACGCCGACCTCAATGCCGGCCTGATGACGCCGGAAGAGGCGAAGCTGCGCCGCGCCGAAGTCGCGACCGAGGCGGATTTCTACGGGTCGATGGACGGTGCGTCCAAGTTCGTGAAGGGCGACGCGATCGCCGGCATCCTGATCCTGGCGATCAACATCATCGGCGGCATCATCCTGGGCGTGCTCAGCCATGGCCTGGCGATGGGCGATGCGGCCCAGACCTATATCCTGCTCGCCATCGGTGACGCGCTGGTCGCGCAGATCCCGGCGCTGCTGCTGTCGATCGCCGCCGCCTCGATCGTGACCCGCGTCAAGTCCGAACAGGACCTGTCGGCGCAGGTCGCCGGCCAGTTCGGCACCGGCAAGGCCTGGGTGCCCGTGGCCGCGATCCTCGGCTTCCTCGGCATCCTGCCGGGCATGCCGCATCTCATCATCCTGACGGCCGCCGCCATCGCCGGTGGTATCGCCTGGCAGCTGCGCAAGGCCGGCCAGCGCAAGGCCGCCGAACCCGAACCGGTCGCGCCGCCGCCCAACCCGGCCATCATCGAATGGAACGACGTGTCCGATGGCGCGATCCTGGGTCTGGAGATCGGCTATGGCCTGATCGGCCTGGTCGACGAGCGCAAGGGCGCGCCGCTGATGGCCCGCATCACGGGCATTCGTCGCCAGCTGTCGAAGGAACTGGGCTTTGTCGTGCCGATGGTCCGCGTGAAGGACAATCTGGCGCTCGAACCCAATCAGTATCGCATCACCATCGCCGGCGTCGTCGTGGGCGAGGATGATATCTGGCCCGACGATCTGCTGGCGCTGGACAGCGGCATGCTGGAAGGCACGGTCGCCGGTCGCCCGGCCAAGGATCCGACCTTCGGCCTCGACGCTGTCTGGATTTCCCCGGCCAAGCGCAGCGAGGCGGTGGTCGCCGGCTATACCGTGGTCGATCCGCCGACGGTGGTCGCCACCCATCTCAACCAGCTGATCGCGATGAACGCGGCCGAGATGTTCGGTCTGGACGAAGCGCGCAAGCTGCTCGACAATCTCAAGGATGTCGCGCCGCAGCTGGTCGACGGCCTGACCCCCGGCACGCTCAGCCTGACGCAGATTTCCGCGCTGTGCCGCGCGCTGCTGTCGGAAGGGATCGCGCTCAAGGATTTCCGCCGCATCTGCGAGGCGATGGTCGATGCGGCCCGCCCCGACATGAACCACGAACAGCTTGTCGAAGCGGTGCGCCAGCGCATCGGCGCGCTCATCATCCAGGGCCTCGTCCCGGTGAAGATGCCGCTGCCGGTCATCACCCTCGACGGCGATCTGGAAGCGATGCTGGCGCAGGCGATGCGTGTCGCGGGCGACGCCAAGCATCCGATCGAGCCGAGCCTGGGCAATCGCATCGTCGAATCGGTCGTGCATGCCGCCCGGCCGATGCTGGGCCAGGCGCGCAATTTCGCCATCGTCACCTCGCCGGTCGCGCGCCGCGCGCTCGCCCGGCTGTTCAAACCCCATCTGCCCGAGACCCCGGTGCTGTCCTTCCTGGAAATCCCGGACGGCAAGGGTGTCGAGGTTGTCGCCGTCGTCGGTGGCGAGCAGCGTCCCACGCCCCGGCACGATCCGCTGCCGCGTGAACGCGTCGCCTGAGGAGACTGACCAATGTATATGAATAAGGTCGCTGCAGGCTCGGATGTCCTCACTTATGGACGGGCAGGGCTTGCCAATTCCCCCGAACAGCTGGCGCGCCGCTACATGCCGCTCGTGCGCAAGATCGCCTGGCATGTCCATGGCCGCGTTTCCAGCGCGATCGAGGTGGAGGATCTGCTGCAGATCGGCATGGTCGCGCTGGTGGAATCTGCCAACAGTTTCGAGGATCGCGGCCTGGGCTTCGCCTCCTATGCGCAGCTGCGCGTGCGCGGCGCGATGATCGATCATCTGCGGCGCCATTCGACCCTGTGCCGCTCCGCCATGGCGACCCGGAAGAAGCTGGCCGCCACCCGTGCGAAGCTGGAACAGAAATTGGGCCGGACGCCGCTGGAAGCGGAAATGGCCGCTGAACTGGGCATGGACGCCGCCGACTATCGCGAGGCGGCCGATGGCGCCGAGATGGTCCAGCACACCAGCATGGACGAGGTCTATTCCGACCAGTCCATGTGGTTCGCCGATGTCGAGGATCGTGCCGACGACATCATGGAGCGCGAATCGCTCAAGGGCGCGCTCGCCAAATGCATCGGCGAACTGCCCGAGCGCGAGGCGCTGGTGCTGCAACTCTATTTCGTCGAGGAACTCAATCTGGAGGAAATCGGCCAGACGCTGGACATCGGCGCGGCGCGCGTGTGCCAGATCAAGAAGTCGGCGCTCGACAAGCTGCGCGGCAAGCTCAGCGACTGGAACTGACCAGCCCGCGCGCCCGTCAACCGTCGTTGGCGGGACGCGATACCGATGCCTTGCGACCCGGAACCGGCCAACGGAAACGCAGCGGCCGGTAATTCTGTGTCCGCCACCAGGGTTCGGGCACCTGGAACAGGCCGCTATTTTCCGCCCGCTGGCCCAGATCCTTGCGCGCGGTCAGCGCGGCCAGAATGGGCGCGGCGAACAGGCCGGCCAGCACCGGGCTCATCCAGCCGATCGCATTGGCGCGCACCGCCAGCACGGCCAGGCCGACGCCCAGCAAGATATGCCATTTGAACAGCCAGATCGCGCCCAGGATCGCCATGCCGTCGCGGTCGCGGGTCTGGCCGTTCCAGCTCGCCTTGCGGCCCATCAGTATGCTGAACAGGTTGATCGTCTGGGTCAGCATCGCGACCGGCGCCATCAGGATCGACAGGAGGATGTCGGCGATCACGCCGCGCGTCATCCGCACTGCGCCACCAAAGCCGATCCGCCGCGACGGGTCGGCCATGGCCCAGCCGATCGCCAATAACTTGGGACCGAACAGCAGTACTGCGGTCACCGTCAGCAGCGTGCTGGACGGCAGCACGGCGGCCGGCGGCCATACGCCGGTGGCGACGCCGCCCAGAACCACCAGCATCATGGCCAGCCATAGCGGCGAGGTGCAATAGGCCGATGCGCCGACGAACAGCTGGAACCGGCTGACCGGGTGCAGCCCCTTGATCTTCGCCAGCAGTGGGACATGCTGGATATTGCCCTGGCACCAGCGACGATCGCGGGTGAACAGGTCGGGCATGGCCGGCGGAAATTCCTCGAAACTGTCGTCGGCAGTGACCATGTGAACGTCCCAGCCACGCCGGCGCAGCAGCGCTGCTTCCAGCATGTCATGGCTCAATATATGGCCGCCAAAGGGCGCCCGGCCCGGCAGTTCGGGCAGGCCGCAGCTTTCGGCGAAGGCGCGCACCCGGACGATCGCATTATGGCCCCAGAACATGCCTTCGGACCCGGCCCACCAGATCATGCCGGCGGCCGAGATCGGCCCGAACAGGCGGCTGGCAAATTGCTGCCAGCGGGCGAACAGCGTGGCCGCGCCCATCACCGTCGGCACGGTTTGAATGAGGCCAAGATGCGGGTGGCGTTCCATGTCGACCGACAGGCGCGCCATGGTCTGGCCGCTCATCACGCTGTCGGCATCCAGCACGATCATATGGTCATATGCGCCGCCGAAACGGGTCACCCACTCCTCGATATTGCCCGGCTTGCGACCGATATTGCGGGCGCGGCGGCGATAATGGACCGGGCGCGAGAAGGCCTTGCGCATTTCCAGATAGGCCTTGCGCTCGGTTTCGCCATTTTCCGGGTTGGAATCCGACAGGATGAAGAATTCGAAGCGCTCGCCCCCCATCACCTGCGACAGCGATCGTTCCATGATCGACAGGCGGCCGAGCACGCCCAGGAAATCCTCGTTACAGACCGGCAGCAGGATGGCGGTGCGCGCCTTGAGCGGCGTGCGATCGCGCGGGATATAGGGGCGAACGCCCTTGCCCTTGCCGACCGTCAGCAGCAGGAAGCCGATCGCGGCAGTGGCAAAGCCGAAGGCGATCCAGGCGAAAAGCGGGATGAACAGGGCAAGATAGACGCCCTCCCAGAAGGAAATACCGTCCAGGCCGATCGACCGGCGCATCTCGTGCGCGGCAAGCGCGGCGGGCAGCAGTGCCAGCAGCACGACCAGCAGCCGGCGGGCCCACAGGTCGATGTTCAGGGGGCGATGGATCCGACCCGGCGCGGTCGCGAAATCCTGCACCGGCATGGCAAGCGGCGCCTCTGCCGGCACGCTTTCGAACGCCCGGACAAGCGCTTGCGACCCCGTGGCCCCATCGGCCACGTTCGTGCCTCCTGTCGATGTCATGTCAGACCCATTCCTGGTTAACCCGAGCGCTAGAACCTTTCGCTACCCGCGTGGTTCCCTTCATGCGCCTATCGGATAATGCACATATTCACTGAACGCGCGATTGCCAGAGCGAAGTTGGACCCGGATATCCGCCGCCCTGTCGCCCGATTTGCGGATGTCGATCGCCACGCGATACAATCCCGCCTGGCCCAGCACCGGATATCCGCCCTTCTTGACGATGGTGCCGTTGCCGATGTCGGTCCACAGGTCAGGCTTCGCGTCGGCGGGCAGGCCGGCAAAGTCGATCACCAGTCGTTCGACTCCGGCTTCGTCGCCACGGCCGCGCCATACCGCCTGCACGATCGCCAGATTGCTGCCGGCGGGCGCCCGGTCCGCCGTCCAGTCCAGGCGATAGGCGGCGTCGATCCGGCTGCCGGGACGCGCGGCCTTGGCCGGCGTCCAATAGGCGCAGACATTGTCGGTATATTCGCTGTCGGTCGGAAAGGTGTAGAGCCGCACCTGTCCCGCGCCCAGCGGCGCAGACGGGGTCGCCCATAGCGAGGGGCGACGGTCATAATAGACGCCGTCATCCTGATAATGGTCGAAATTGCGGTCGCGCTGTAACAGGCCAAAGCCCTTGGGGCTGGTTTCGGCAAAGCCATCGACGCGCGGGACGGACGGGTTCACCAGCGGCCGGGCCTGCCCGCTGCCATCGGCGCTGGCGATGGAGAGCAGGTCGGAATCATGGATTTCCGGGCGCCAGTCGGTGCCCTTGGTCCGGTGCGCCTCGTCGTACCAGAACATGCTGGTCATCGCCATCAGCCCCAGTTCGGGGATCGGCCGGCGCGGGAAGAGGGCAGCGGTCACGTCCTGTGTCACCCCCTTGGCGCCAAGCCGATTGACGAAGCGGAAGGCGCCGGTGATCGATGCCCCATCTAGCAGGGCATAGACGGTGACGCTGCTGTCGCCGGTCCGCTCCAGCCAGAAATGGGTGAAGCGGGGAAATTCCTCCTTGCCCGGAATGCTGGTGTTGATCGCGATCGCGCGGGCGGACAGGCCGAACTGCTTGGTCGGGCCGGGCGCGCGAAAATAGCTGGCCCCCAGGAAGGACAGCCAGTCGCCGTCGCGCTTGGCATTCATGATGCGGAAGCCGGCATAGCCCGCGTCTGGGCCAAGGTCCGCGACGGCATTGCCGTCCGGCGTCTCGAACATGGCGGGATCATAACGCAGCGGCGTCGCCACGCCCTTGTCCACCAGTGCGATCTGCACCGGCTGCTGGGCCGTGCCGCTCAGCGGGAACAGGCGGACGCCGGTGTCGCCGGGCAGGTCGCCCCAGATCGTCTTCTCGTCGCGGAACCGGGCCTGGTGCATCTGGTCATAGCCGACCTTGGCGGCGACCGGATTGGGCGGGGTTTCGGCAAAGGGCGTGCGCGCCAGCTTCTGCGCCATGGCGATGATGCCATCCCACGAGAAACGGTCGTTTCGGGCTTGGGAGAGGGCGGGGCGAGGGAGCAGCAGCGCTGCGCCCGAAGCAGCGATCAAGGCGCGCCGGTCGATCATGGTCATGCGTCCATCATGGGTGCTGATCGCGCCATTGCAAGATGGGCCTGTAATCAAACGCGATGAAGCCCCCGTCCGGGGGGACGGAGGCTTCGAATTTGGCCGTTTGATCGAAGGTGTTACCCCCGGCACGGTGGGGACTGTTGATGTGCCGGGGGTGACATGGCGGGTTGCCGGTGACCAATACCTCAACCCGTCATTTTCGGTGTCCGATCTGGATTACTGGATCAGCTTCATGACGTTCTGCTGGCTCTGGTTGGCCTGAGCCAGCATCGCGGTCGATGCCTGGCTCAGGATCTGGGCCTTGGCGAGCGCGGTGGTTTCGGTCGAGAAATCGGCGTCTTCGATGCGGCTCTTGGCGTCGGTCAGGTTGGTGACGTTCGCGGTCAGCGTGTTGACGGTCGATTCCAGGCGGTTCTGCACCGCACCGAGATTGGCGCGCGAGGTGTCGATCGCCTTCAGGGCGTCGTCATACAGATCCAGAGCGGCGCCGACATCGAAGGTGCCGGCCGTGACATCGAGGGCAGCGGTGGTCGCACCGCCGGTCACCACTGCGGCGACATCGGTGTCGTCTTCGACATTGCCCAGGTCGATTTCGATCGCGTCGCTGGAGTTGGCACCAGCCTGGATGTTGATCTTGCCGTCAGTGTTGGGGCCGGCCGAACCGTCGAACAGCTTGATGCCGTTGAAGCTGGTGTCCGACAGAACCTTGCCGATCTGGGTGGCGAGCTGGTCGATTTCCGACTTGATGTTGCCCTTGGCGGTGTCGTCGTTGGTGTCGTTGCCGGCCTGGACGGTCAGTTCACGCATGCGCTGCAGCATGTTGGTGACTTCGCCCAGTGCGCCTTCTGCGGTCTGCGCCAGGCTGATGCCGTCATTGGCGTTGCGGATGCCCTGGGTCATGCCCTTGATCTGCGAGGTCATCGACGAAGCGATGGCCAGGCCAGCGGCGTCGTCCTTGGCCGAGTTGATGCGCTTGCCGGTCGACAGGCGCTCCATGGCGGTGGACAGAGCCTTGCTGGAGGCGGCCGAAGCATTGGTGGCCCGCAGCGCCGACGAGTTGGTTCCGATAACAGTCATGATATTCCCTTTCCGTTCATCAGGTCGCTGTCGTCTGACGCTTGCGGCCTCGAAAGGGGATAACGGCGGGCCGCGAAAAGCTTTTAGGGGGCGATGCGATTTTTCTGGAAAAAGACGGAAAAACAGCCCTCTACGCGTGCGCGTATATAGAGTGCGATTTTTCTGCGGGGGGAGCGGAAAAAAATTGCCGGTCACCGGCAAGTTAATGGCCGCGTTAACCATCTAATAACCACGCTGGCGTAAATTTAAGTCATCGAAGGGGGTAGGGGCGTGCGGGGGCACAAACCTGCCAAGACACTGGGGACAGTTCATGTCATCGCTTGACGTGAGCCGTGGGGTCTGCGCGCTCGTTCCGGGCTTGCAGCACTGGCTCGAAAATGCCTTGTACACGGTGCGGATCGTGGATGCGCAGAGCCCGCGTGAGCGGGATAGCCGCCGCGTCCTTCTCGCGACCGAGATCGGCCATGCCACCCATCGCGATATCCTCATCAACCTGGTCGACGGCAAGCCGTCGCTGGTGCCGGCGGCCAATGGCCTGCCCGCCCGCGTCGCCTTTGGCCTCGAAGACATGGGTTTTGCCTTTGCGCTGATCGCCGAGCTGGCCCGCCCAGCTTCGGTCCCAGCGGTTGGCGATGCCGCCAGCGCCCGCCTGATGACGCTCGCCGGCCGCGTGGCCCGTAGCGATGCCACCGTCCTGATCCAGGGCGACACCGGCACCGGCAAGGAAGGCATGGCGCGCTTCCTTCATACCCAGTCCGGCCGGGTCACCCATGACTTCATCGCCGTCAACTGCGCCGCGCTGCCCGAAACCATGATGGAAGCCATGCTGTTCGGCCACAAGAAGGGCAGCTTCACCGGCGCATCCAATGCCTCGGACGGCCTGTTCCTGGCCGCGGACGGCGGCACCCTGTTCCTCGACGAAATTGCGGAGCTGCCCCTCGCGCTCCAGGCCAAGCTGCTGCGTGCCCTCCAGGAAGGCGAAGTGCTGCCGGTCGGCGCCACCCATCCGGTGCCGGTCAATGTCCGCATCGTCGCCGCCTGCAACCGCAACCTGGCCGACGAAGTCGCCGCTGGCCGCTTCCGCGAAGATCTTTACTGGCGCCTCAATGTCATGGCGCTGGAACTGCGCCCTCTGGCCGAACGTCCCGGCGACATCGCCGCGATCGCCGCCGCCATGCTGCTGCGCCACCAGGATGCCGGCAAGGACGGCTTTGTCTGGCCGACCGCCGCCGCGCTCGACAAGCTGGCCGCCCATCGCTGGCAGGGCAATGCCCGCGAGCTGGGCAATGTGCTGCAGCGCGCGCTGGTGCTGCGCGACGGTGAACGTATCGAGGCCGACGACCTGCATGTCGCTGGCGCGCCGCAGCCGCTGCGTATAGTTTCGGCCGCGCCGGTTGCCGCAGTCGCTGCCGCGCCGGCCGAGCCGATCCGCCTGCGCGACGTCGCCCATCATTCCAAGCTGGAAGCGATCCGCACCGCCCTGCGCGAGACCGACGGCCATCGCGCCGCCGCCGCCCGCAAGCTGGGCATTTCCGAACGCACGCTGCGCTATCGGCTCGCCGAGATGCGCGAGCTGGCTGCGGCTTAAGGAGGGTTAGGGCATGACCGGTATCTCTCCCACCGACAGCGTGATGGCGATGCGCAATGCCATCCTGCAGAAGAACGCCGCGCTGCGCGACGTCGCCTCGACCGGCAATGTCGGTTCGGCTGGCGGCGCTGGCGCAACGCAGGGCACGGCGCCTGGCGGCTTCACCGATGCGCTCAACAACGCGCTCCAGCAGGTCAACGGCCTGCAGACCCAGGCCGGCGATGCCGCCTCGGCGTTCGAGCGGGGCGAAACCACCGATATCGCTGCGGTCATGCTGGCCAAGCAGCAGGCGTCGGTCAGCTTCGAGGCGACCCTCCAGGTCCGCAACAAACTCCTGTCCGCCTACAAGGACATCATGAGCATGCCGGTCTAACCCATGAGCGAGAACGCACTCACCATCGATGGCGGCTCGGCCGCTGCCCCGGCCCTCCCGGCCGTCACCGGTGTCAGCTTCGGCAATGCCAAGGGCGTGGATGCGCTCAAGGCGCGCTTCGCCGGCTTCATCAAGCAGCCGGCCGTGGCCAAGAGCCTGCCGCTGCTCGGCCTGCTCGGCACCGTCGCGGTCGCCGGCGCGGCCTGGCTGGCCCTGCGCGAACCGCCGCAGCGCGACCTGTTCCGCGGCCTGCCCGATGGCGACAAGTCTGCCGTCGCCCAGGTGCTGGACCAGAATGGCATCAAATATGACTTCGACAATGCCGGCGGCATGACCGTTGGCGAGGGCGATTATTTCAAGGCGAAGATGATGCTCGCCGCCCAGGGCCTGCCCAAGAGCGCGCCCGACGGCAACAGCATGATCGACAGCCTGCCGATGGGCGCCAGCCGCGCGGTCGAGAATGAGAAGCTGCGCGGCGCCCGCGAGACTGACCTCGCCCGCACGATCGAGGCGATCGACAGCGTCGAGAGCGCCAAGGTCCATCTTGCGGTCGAAGCGCCCAGCGTCTTCCTGCGCGAACGTACCAAGCCGTCCGCTTCGGTGATGCTGCGCCTGTCGCAGGGCCGCACGCTCACCGACGCACAGGTCAGCGCCATCGTTCATCTCGTCGCCTCGTCGATCCCGGAACTGAACCCGGAAGATATTTCGGTCGTCGACCAGAATGGCCGCCTGCTCAGCAATAATGACGGCAATGCCGCCGACGATCGCCAGCTCGCCATCCAGACCCGGATCGAGGATCGCTATCGCCAGTCGGTGGTCGCGCTGCTGACCCCGATCCTGGGCGACGGCAAATTCTCGGCCGAAGTTCATGCCGAACTGAATTTCGCCGAACGCCAGGCGACCCGCGAAAGCTTCCCCCAGGACGAGGCGCGCCTGCGTGCCGAGCAGGGCAGTTGGTCGTCGGACGAGCGGGGCCAGAAGGCTGGCGAGGCATCGGGCATCCCCGGCGCGCTCAGCAACCAGGCGCCGGTCAACCCGACCGTGACCCAGACCAACCCGAACGGCCAGGCCGTGACGCAGGGCCAGACGGCCGAACAGCAGCAGCCGGCCACGCCGGGCCTGCCGCCGATGAAGACCGAGGAAACCTTCAACCGCAGCTTCGAGCTGGGCCGTGAAGTGTCGGTCACCAAGGATGCTGTCGGCACCGTCAAGCGCCTGTCGGTCGCCGTCGCGCTCGACACCGGCGCCGATGGCAAGCCGCGCTCCGCCCAGGAAATCGCCGCGCTGGAAGCGCTGGTGAAGGGCGCCGTCGGCTTCGACCAGGCCCGTGGCGACGTCGTCGCCCTGTCGGCCCGCAGCTTCGCCAAGGCCGAAGAGGTCAAGGCCCCCTGGTATGAGGCCGACTGGATGTCGCTGCTGATCCGCAATGTCTCGGCCCTGCTGGTCGCGCTGCTGGTGATCTTCGGCATCGGTCGCCCGCTGCTCAAGCGCCGCGCCGCTGCCCAGGAAGCGAAGGTCGTGGAGACCGCCGAAGCCGGGCAGCGCCTGGGTCGCGAAATCTCGGGCGAACTGACCAAGCAGGCGACCGAAAATTCCGATCCCAGCCGTCCGGTGACGCTCGACATGATCTCGTCCACCTATGATTATGCCCAGCGCGCCGACCTGATCCGCAACTTCGTCAAGCAGGATCCCGATCGCGCCGCCCTGGTGGTCCGCGACCTTCTGAAGGAAGGGAAGAAGGAAAATGCCTGAGATCGTCCCCGGCCGTCCCGAGGCGCTCAAGGGCAGCGCCGCCGCCGCCGTCCTGCTGATGCTGTTCGATGAGGATGAGGCGGCGCAGATCCTGTCGCGCCTGGAGCCCGAAGAAGTCCGTCAGCTCGGCTATGCCATGTATGACGTGCAGGATGTCGATCCGGAGGAAGTGAACGAGGCGCTCGACCATTTCGTCACCAAGGCCAAGAAGCGCACCACCATCGGCTATGGCGCGACCCGCCATATCCGCGGCGCGATGACCAAGGCTCTGGGCGAGGAGCGGGCCGAAACCATCCTGGCCCGCATCACCCCGCCGACCCGCTCCACCCAGCTGGAAATGCTGAAGTGGATGGACGCCAAGGAAATCGCCGTCCTGATCGAGATGGAGCATCCGCAGATCATGGCGATCGTGCTGGCGCATCTGGAAGCGCCGGTTGCCGCCGACGTGCTGCAACTGCTGCCGACCGAATATCAGGAAGAGATCGTCTACCGCATCGCCACGCTCGGCCCGGTGTCGAACGAGGCGCTGGACGATCTGGAGCAGTTGCTGCTGCGCGGTCCGGTGAACAAGCAGGGCGCGGCGTCGCAGCGCGGCGGCACGGTCGAAGCGGCCGCGATCATGAACAATGTCCGCAAGGACAATGAGCAGCGGATCATGAAGGCCGTCGCCAAGCGCGACAAGATGATCGCCCAGACCATCGAAGAGGAAATGTTCGTCTTCGATAACCTGATCGACATGGATGACAAGAATCTGGGCACGCTGATGCGCACCGTCGACAGCCAGGTGCTGGTCGTGGCGCTCAAGGGCGCGAACGACATGCTCAAGGCGAAGATCTTCAGCTGCATGTCGGCCCGCGCCGCACAGGCGATCGCCGACGAGATCGAGGAACGCGGCCCGATCCGCCTGGCCGAAGTCATCGACGCGCAGAAGCTGATCATCGCCACCGCCCGCCGCATGGCGGATGCCGGCACCATCATGCTGGGTGGCAAGGGGAACGACTTTGTCTAAGATCTGGGCCGCCGAAGCCAGCCACGACGTATCGAGCGTGCCGATGATCGGCGTTGGCCAGGTGGCCAGCAACGGCTTCCGCAGCCTCTATTCGGCGCTGCCCGGCGACGTCGTCGCGGCGCCCGCCCGCGCGCCGATCCATGCCGAACCGGAAACCGACCCGATCGACGAAGCCCATATGGCGGGCTTCTCGCAGGGTTTCGAGGAGGGCTATCGCGCCGCCGGTGAGGATCAGGCGAACGAGATCGAGGCGCGCAACCGCCTGACCGCCGCGCTCGAAATGCTGGCGCCGGCCCCCAGCGGCAGCCTGTCGACCATGTTGTCGGCCACGGTCGTCCGCCTGGTCGAACAGATTGTCGGCGAAGTGCAGATCGATCTCGACCGGCTGACCCAGCGCTGCGAAGCGGTCGCCGCCTTCATCGATGACAGCAGCGACAAGAGCGCACTGCATCTGCATCCTGACGACGTCGCCCTGCTCGAAGGCGAGCAGATCGGCGTGCTGCTGGTGTCGGACAAGAACATGCAGCGCGGCTGCGTGCGCCTCGAAACCGCCGATGGCTGGGTCGAGGATGGCCCGGACGTTCGTCTGGCGCGCCTGCGCGCCCTGATGGACGACATGGAGGGTAAGGCATGATCCGCGCCGAGCTGGCGCAGGCCGAAACCCTGTTCGAGCATCTTCAGGTCCAGAATCGCCAGCCGCGCCATGTCGGCCGTCTGGTCAGCCATGATGCCGGCATGCTGGAAGTCACCGGCTTCCGCCGTCCGATCGGTTCGGGCGCCCGCGTCCTTGCCAGCGACGGGTCGGTCTGCCGCGCTGAAGTCGTCGGCTTTCGCGGCGAACGCACCCTGCTGGTGCCGCTCGACGCTGACGCGCCGCTGGAAAACGGCATTCGTGTCGAACCCGACAGCCAGGCCAATATGGTGCAGGTGGGCGAGGGGCTGATCGGCCGTGTCATCGATGCCATGGGCCAGCCGCTCGACCGCAAGGGGCCGATCATTGCCGGCGGCGTCTGGCCGCTCAACGGGGTGAAGGGCAATGTCCTCGATCGCGGCCGCGTGACCGAGCCGTTCGACCTTGGCGTGCGCGCCGTCAACGCGCTGCTGACCGCCGGGCGCGGCCAGCGCATCGCCATCATCGCCGGCTCGGGCGTCGGCAAGTCGGTGCTGATGGGCCAGATGATCGCCGGCGCGGAAGCCGATATCGTCGTCACCGGCCTGATCGGCGAGCGTGGCCGCGAGGTCAGCGACTTTCTCGAAACCAAGCTCAAGCATGCGATGCACAAGAGCATCGTGGTTGCCGTGCCGGCCGATCATCCGCCGGTGCTGCGCCTGCGCGCCGCCGCGCGTGCCACCGCCATCGCCGAATATTTCCGCGCTCGCGGCAAGAAGGTGCTGCTGCTGATCGACAGCCTGACCCGCTGCGCCCATGCCCAGCGCGAGATCGGCCTGGCGCTCGGCGAACCGCCGGCGATGAAGGGCTATCCGCCCTCGGCGCTGGCGCTGATCCCGCGCCTGGTCGAACGCGCCGGCGTCGACGCTCGCACTGGCGGCTCGATCACTGCGCTCTACACCGTTCTCGCTGATGGCGACGACACCGACGATCCAATCGTCGATGCCGCCCGCGCCATTGTCGACGGCCATTTCGTGCTGTCGCGCAGCCTGTCGGAACAGGCGATCTTCCCGGCGATCGACATCGGCAAGTCGCTGTCGCGCGTGATGGCCGACGTCGTGCCCGACGAGCATCGCCAGGCCGCTGCCGCCTATCGCCGCCTCTGGGCCGCCTATGAGGAAAATCGCGACCTCATCCTGATGGGCGCCTATCGTCCCGGCAATGATCCGGTGATCGACGAGGCGGTGCAGCGTCGCCAGGAAATTCTGAACTTCATCCGCCAGGACCAGAAGAGCCGGATCGACCTTGATACCAGCGCCAACGCGCTGATCGCGGAGTTCGGCGCGTGAAGGGGCTGGTGTCCCGCCGTCACCGCGTGCTGCGCGTGCGCCATGTCCAGCATGCCATGGCCATGGCCGAGACCGCGCGCGCCCGTGACGAGGCGGAGGGGATCGCCACCAACCTCGAACGTCTGCGCCGGGTGCGGGGCGAGCTGTTCGGCGTTCAGGGCGGTGCCACCGGTGCCTCCTTTGCATCGATGCAGGAACTGGCCAGCCGTCTGGAGCAGGCCGGTCGCCAGCTCGACGGCGCGCTCTACGACGCCCGCCGCAAGGTGGAGGCGAAGGAAGGGCTCAGCATCGCGGCCAACCGCGAGAAGGAAATTGCCGCGCGCCTGAAGGATCGGGCCCGCGTCGCGCTGGAAGAATGGCGCGAGAACAAGCTTGCCGCGTTGCCGCGCTATCGCCGCATGCAGCGCACGGGGGACAATTGACATGACCATGCTCGCCAGCCTCAAATCGCTGCTCTTCTCCTCGACGCCGCTGGCCGGTGCGACGGCGGCCGGTGCTTCGGCCGTGGTCGAGGGTGCGGCCGACTTCGCCGCACTGCTGAGCGATGTCGATGGCGCGCCGCAGCCGGCTGCGCCTGCCACGACCGTGGGCGCGCCAGCCCTGCCGGTGGAAGCGACGATCAAGGGTGATGCGCCGGTCGTGACGCCCGAAGCAATCGAGGCGCCGGCTCTGCCGGACACCGCCGAATTTCTGACCCAGCGTGCCATGCCGGTCCAGCCGGCCGCAGAACCGGCGCTGCCGGTCGTTGAGGCCGCGCCGGTTGCCGAACCGGTCCTGCCCGTTGCTGCGCCAGTCCAGGATCAGGTGGCCGTTGCGCCCGTATCGGCCGAGCCCGCCCCGATCGTCCTGCCGGAGGGTGAGGCTGTCGCCGAAGCCCTCCCGCTGCCTCTGCCGACCCCGGCGCTGGCGGGCGCGCCCGCCCCCGCCCGTCCACTCT
>NZ_NOIW01000159.1:0-8902 GCF_002708645.1 Sphingobium sp. IP1 | reverse complement strand
GGGTGGGTAGCGGAATGTCAGCTTTCTTGGTCACAAACCGGCTTGAGGAAGGTCCATACTACGAGCCCGAAACCGATAGTCGTGAAGCATACTGCTGAATGCAAAGCCCATGTCCAGATGGTATCCGGTATCGAAAAAGACCAGCAGGCTGCCGAGGTAAGCAGCGGCAGCAGCATCCATGGGATGAGTTGGAAATTCATCTCATTTACCCACGCCAATCCACGTAGCGGTATTGCCTTGCTCGAAAGAAAGGCGCGGTATCTGATAAATGCCCTTTGCATCAACCTCGTATCTCATGAGCGATCGGTGACGGCAATTGGTCGTGTCGCGCCGGACAGCTTTTCCGGCCATAAGCGGACAGGCCGCTGCGGGGAGCGCTTTGTGCGATCGGCTCTGTGGACAGCGATCGAGGGTGGGAAGCGGCCATCCCACCTACGTCATGCTGAACTTGTTTCAGCATCTATCAAGCCTAACAAGCCATTGGTCTATTGGGAGGAATGGACCCTGAAACAAGTTCAGGGTGACGATGATGGGATGGGCCGCTGCCTGGTCGAAGCCTGCCAATCTCTACGGGCGTCATCCTGACGAAAATCAGGATCCATTCTGCACTAGGCCAGATAAGGAGCGCAGAATGGATCCCGCATCGAATGCGGGATGACGGCAGGATTGGTGGGCGGCGTTTGGCTTTACCAGAGCACGCCGTCGACCGGCTGGACCGGCGGAGGCCCTTCGCGGCCGAGCGTGTCGCACATGTCCGCCTCGATCGTGGTCGTGATGCTGTCGAGCGGCAGGTCGTGGACGTCGTTGCCGAACGGATCGACCAGGTCGTCGCCGATCTGTAGCACGGCAAGATACATGAAGCCCGCGACCGCCGATCCGACCGGGGTGGCGATGCCCAATGTCTCGACCAGGCCGATCGGCAGCAGGATGCAGAAGAGCCGGGTGAAGAATTTGGGGAAGCTGCGATACTGGGCGGGCAGCGGGGTGTTCTTGATCCGCTCCATGCCGCCCTGCGCGTTCGACATGTCGATCAGCAGCCGTTCGATCTGGGTTTGCTGGATGCTGTCGATCCAGCCATCCGCGCGCGCCTGTTCGACCCGGCGCCCCGATCCGTCGAGCAGGCCGTTGGCGGGATTACGGCGGCCCAGTTCCGGAATCTCCTCCGGAATCTCCGGGCCGGCGAGCACGCGGCGCACATCGGGCGCGGGATCGATCCGGCGGAGCTGGCAGCGCAGCGCTTGGACATAGGCAATATGGCGTTCGACCAGGGTCTGGCGCAGGTCCGCCGTTTCGGCCCGGTCGGGGATGAAGTTCATCACCGCGCGCGCCCAGCTGCGCGAGACATTGACCATGGCCCCCCACAGGATGCGGCCCTCCCACCAGCGCTGATAGGCGGAGTTGACGCGGAAGCCGAGGACCAGGGCGAGGGCGGTGCCGAAGATGGTGAGCGGCAGGGCCGGCGCCTTGAAGGGCGAGATGAAGTAGAAGATGGTGACCGCCAGATCCCAGAAGAACAGCGCGATCAGCGCGCGCCATGCGGTCTGGAAACTCTGGCGGATACGTGGAGCACGTCCGACGATCATAGGGGGAGCGGTTCTCTACAGGTCAGGCGATGTCCGTGCCGTCGGCTTCATCCAGTTTCAGCCAGGCATGGCGCAGCGCCATGCCGCCGATGATGCCGACCGCCTTCAGGATCGTCGCATAGATGGTGGGGGTGCTGTCGCTGATCGCCAGCCAGGCGCAGGCGAAGCAGAGCGCCATGGCGGCATAGATGGGCAGCGCCTCGATATCGTTCCAGGCAAGACGCTGATTGGTCTTGGGCGTGGGCGCGGCGCGCGTTGCGGCGAGCGTGCGGATCATGGCGGTCCTTTCCGAAATGGAGCCGACGGGCGGCCTTTGTTCGAAAAATGATGCGACGCACAAGCGACGGTCAACGTGGTCCACGCCATGCAAGCCAGCCTTGCGGTAGCGGTAACGCCAGCAAAATTCCGTCGCATTTCCGTGCCGTTTGGGAGACGTGGCAATGTTTTCACACGGAACTGCAACCTTGCGCCTATTGCAATGCAGCGTAACGCGCATAGCTTTTTGCGCATGGCCGATCGCTATGCTGAAATCCTGTCCTTCGTGAAAATTGCCGAATCGGGCAGCCTGTCCGAAGCGGCCAAACGACTGGACCTGTCGCTTGCCGCGACCAGTCGCCGCCTGTCGCAACTGGAGTCGCGGCTGGGGGTGATGCTGGTGCGCCGCAACAGCCGGCACATGACGCTGACCCAGGAAGGCCAGATCTTCTACGAGAAGGCGGGACAGGCGCTGTCCGACATCGACCAGGCGGAAAATGTCGTGATGCGCAATGCCACCGAGCCGGTGGGGGCGCTGCGCGTGGTGACGACGCTGCATTCGGGCCGCAGCCGGCTGGCGCCACTGTTCCAGCATTATGCGACGCTGCACCCGGAGGTGGCGGTGCATCTGGAGGCGGCGGGGCAGGCGGCCAATATCGTCGAGACCGGCCATGACATCGCCATCTGTTTCGATCCGCCGCCCGACAGCGGCCTGATCATGAAGCGGCTGGCCGACAATCCGCGCATGCTTTGCGCTTCGCCCGAATATCTGAGCCGGCGCGGCGTGCCGCGCACGATCGAGGATCTGGCCAGCCATGACCGGATCGTCATTGGCGGCGGGCAGGATATGTGGCGCGCGATCGACATGGACATGGGGCGGGACAACAGCCGGGCGAGCCGGGTGCTGAGCACCAATGATGGCGAACTGGCGCGGCTATGGGCGCTCAATGGCGCCGGTATCGTCATCAAGTCGCTATGGGCGGTGTCGGACGATCTGGAAGAGGGTCGGTTGCAGACGGTGCTGCCCGCTGTCGCGCTGCCGGAATCGCCGATCGTTGCCCTCTATCTGCCGGCGCAGGGGGACAGCGCCAAGGTGCGCAGCTGCCTCGACTTCCTGGCGCGCCATCTGAAGCCGGCCGAGGCGACCCCGGCCGCCGCCTGACCCGATTCTGAAAATGCGCGATCGGCGCGATCGACTGTCTGCGGACCGTCGATCGCGCCGATGCTGATTCACGGCGGCCCGCTTCCGCTGGAGCGCACCCATCCGCCATGGTCATCGACTTGTCAGGCCAATTTGTCTGACAAGTGCCGCGTTCACCAATATTGGTTTGACCAATATATTGCGCTGGCCTGATCTGTCGGTTACAGACTTTTCGAAATCTGGAGTCGAGTCCCGCAATGTGGGCTTTGTGGTGGATGCAGTCGGGCAAACCGGCGCATCGGCCGATGGCTCCCGGTGGCAGCTTTGGAACACAGGATCGGGAGAGGTTGATGAAGGGGCAGTCGAAAATGGCAGTCGTGATGGCGAGCCTGCTGGTTGGCGTCGCATCGGAGGCGCTGGCGGGCGTGGCCCATGCGCAGGATATGTCGGCCGGCGACATCATCGTGACGGCGCAGAAGCGCGAACAGAATGTGCAGGATGTGCCCTTGTCGGTGCAGGTGCTGGGCGAGGCCCAGTTGCAGGCCAATGCGGTGCAGGATTTCAACGATCTGAGCCGCGTGTCGCCGTCGCTGAGCATCCGGCCGGCGGAAAATCCGGCGAGCGCCAATGTCGCGATCCGCGGCGTCGGCACCCTGGCCTTCAGCCCCGGCGTCGAGCCGAGCGTCGCGGTGATCCTGGACGATGTGGCGCTGGCCTTCCAGTCGCGCGCCTTCACCGATCTTTCCGATATCGAGCGAATCGAGGTGCTGCGCGGGCCGCAGACGACGCTTTATGGCAAGTCGGCCTCGGCGGGCCTCATCAATATCGTGTCCAAGGCGCCGACCAAGACGCTGACCGCGTCGGTGCGGGGCATGATCACCACCGATGACGAGCAACAGATCGGTGCGGTTCTTTCCGGGCCGCTGACCGACACGCTGGGTTTCCGCACCAGCGTCAACTATGATGATTTCAAGGGCAATTCGCGCAACCTGGCCGATGGCAAGACGCTGAATGGGCGCCGCTATTTCTCCACCCGCAACAAGCTGCGCTGGAACCCGACGGCCGAGTTGCAGGCCGATCTGGCGATCGATTATGCCGATGGGCGGACGACAGCGACGCGGCCCTTCATCGAACTGGGCGACAATGCGATCCTGCGCGGCAATCCGGCCTTCACCCAGGATGTGTTCGCGCCGGGCATCACCGTCGGCAAGGATAATAGGGACGTGTCGATCGATTTCCCGACCGGCAACACCTATAATGACTTCGCCCAGTCGCTACGCCTGAGCTATGATACGGGCGGGCCGACGATCATGTCGATCACCGCGCATGACCGCTACAAGTCGCATGACTGGTTCGACAGCGACGATTCCGCGATCAGCAGCTTCCAGAATTTCCAATATGGCCATTTCGACAGCGAGCAGTTCAGCCAGGAATTGCGGCTGATTTCGCCCGGCAAGGACCGGTTCCGCTATACGCTGGGCGCCTATTACAGCAATGTCGACATTGGCCGCGACTTCTATCGCGGGCCGCTCTTTTCCAACGCCAATTGGGATGCGACCAACGGCAGCGACCTGATCGCGGGCTTTGGCCAGCTGGAATATGATCCGCTGCCCGGCACGACGCTGATCGCCGGTGGCCGCTACAGCCGGGAGAAGATCGATTATGTGTTCACCGATCTGGCGGCCAGCCGGGTCTATGCGGGGCGCAGCAGCGACAGTTTCGGCACCTACAAGCTGGGCATCAAGCAGGATGTCGCACGCGACATGAACCTCTATCTCACCTATGCGACCGGGCATAAGGGGCAGGCCTATGACATTTCGTCGGGCTTCAACCAGGCGCGCGCCGATGCCGGCCCGGTGAACCCGGAAAAGTCGGACAGCCTGGAGCTTGGCTTCCGATCGCAATTGCTGGATCGCAAGGTCACGCTGAACGTCACCGTCTTCAATTCCAACTTCCGCGATTTCCAGACCCAGGCGGTGGAAAATCTGGCCGACGGGACGCAGAATTTCCGCCTGACCAATGTCGGCAAGGTGCGCATCCGCGGCCTGGAAATGGAAACCAGCATCCGTCCGGTGGCCGGGCTGACCATCAATGGGTCGCTGACCTATCTGGACGCCAAGTTCAGGGAATTTGCCGGCGCGGCCTGTTATGTGAACCAGACCGCGGCGCAGGGATGCGTCGGCACGCCGCCGCGCCAGGATCTGAGCGGCAAGGCGATGCTGATCTCGCCCAAGTGGAAGCTGGCGGGCAATATCGATTATGCCCAGCCGCTGGGGCAGGGGCCGCTGGAACTGGTCGCGCAGGGCGCCGTCACCTGGCAGAGCAAGGTCGTGCCGCTGGACCAGAATCCGCGCACCATCCAGCCGGAATATGCGATGGTGAACATCGCGCTGGGCCTGCGCAGCGCCGACAAGGCCTGGCAGGTGATGGGCTTCATCAACAATCTGTTCGACCAGCATTATCGTTATCTGATCAACGATGTGTCGAACCGTTACGGGACGACGGCGATCCAGGGCTATGTGCCGCGCGATTTCCATCGTTATGGCGGCATCCGCCTGAGCTACAGCTATTGAGCTGGCGGGTTGCCGGGCTGGGCCTGGCCGCGCTGATCGGCGCGGCTGGCTCGGCCGGCGGCGCGGCGCCCTTGCCGGACATCTATATATTGGCCGGCCAGTCCAACATGTCAGGGCGGGGCGCCCTGGCGGACCTGACCGAGGCGGAAAGGGCGCCGGTGCCGGGCGTGACGATGCTGGGCAATGACAGCATCGTCCGGCCGGCGATGGAGCCGATCGACAATGCGCAGGGGCAGCAGGACATGGTGTCGGCGGACCGGCTGGCGGCGGTCGGGCCGGGGCTGTTCTTTGCCCGCGCGCTGATCGCGCGGCAGCGGCGGCCCATCCTCCTGATCCCCTGCGCCAAGGGCGGCAGCGCGATCGCGCGCTGGCGGCCCGGCGGGGATCGGACGACGCTCTATGGATCGTGTCTGGCGCGGGTACGATCGGTCCGCGGACGGCTGGCCGGCATCCTCTGGTATCAGGGCGAGAGCGACGCGGAAAATGAGACGGCGGCAACGGGCTATGGCGCTGCGCTGGCCGATCTGGTCGGGCATTTTCGGCGGGATCTGGGACGCGCAGAGCTGCCGTTCATCGTCGCGCAGATCGCCGATCGGCCGGCGGCGCCGGAGCATGTCGCGCGTTATCCGGGATGGGCGATGGTGCAGGCGGCGCAGCGCGACATCGCCCTGCGCTGCGCCTATATGGTGCCGACCGGCGGCCTTGAGCGGCAGGCGGACGAACTGCATCTGGTGACCGATGCCCAGCGCCGGCTGGGCATGGTGATGGCGCGGGTGATGATGGCCTTGCAGGCGGATGGATGCGGGCGCTGACGCGCGCCCGCCGCCTTACAGCGTCTTTTCGTAGACCTGATAGATTTTGTTGACCCTGGATTCGATGGCGTCGGCGATTGCGTTCATGCCCTGATTATCGTCCAGCACCCAGCCGATCTCGCCGCGCGTCGCACTGTAATGGGCCAGGGCGTTGCGGCGGATATATTCGATCATCATGAAGGCGAGCTGGCTGGCCATGCGGGTCGATTGCAGCCGCTGGACCACGCCCATCAGCGGCACGCGCATGGTGCGGACCTGCGGCTTGCGCAGCCAGCGCAGCAGCTTGATCCAGCCGAACGGGAAGAGCGAACCGTTGAGCGGCTTCAGTGCCTCGTTGAGGTCGGGCAGGGTCATCATGAAGGCGACCGGTTCGCCTTCCAGCTCCGCGATCATGATCAGATCCTCGAACACCAGCGGCTTGAGCTTCTTGCCGGTGAAGGCGACTTCGGCGTCGGTGATCGGCACGAAGCCCCAATTCTTGCCCCAGGCGTCGTTGAGGATGCCCAGGATGATCGCCGCTTCCTGATCGAATTTCGACTTGTCGACCTTACGGATGGTGATGCGCGCGCTCTTTTCGCCGGAGGCGACGATGCGCTCGATCAGCGGCGGGAAATTCTTGGTGATGTCCAGCTCATAGGTCTTGAGCTGCTTGACCGGCTGATAGCCGGCGCCTTCGACCATCGGTTGATAGGCGGCGCTGTTATGGCCCATCATCACCGTCGGCGGATGGTCATGGCCCTGGATCAGCAGGCCAGGTTCTTCCCAGATCGACAGCGAGATCGGGCCGAGCACGCGGGTCATGCCCTTGGCCTTGAGCCAGCCTTCGGCCGCTGCGATCAGGGCGGCGCCGGTTTCGGCATCTTCCGCCTCGAACAGGCCGAAATTGCCGGTGCCCGGACCCATGCCCTGTTCGACCGGCTGGGCCAGCGCCAGCTTGTCGAAATGCGCGGAAATGCGGCCGACCACCTTGTTTCCGCGCCGGGCGAGGAAATATTGAGCCTCGGCATGGTCGAAGAAGGGATTCTTGCCCGGCGTCAGCAGGCCGTAGACTTCGGACTTGAGCGGCGGCACCCAATTGGGATCATTGGCGTAGAGCCGCCAGGGCAGGTCGACAAAGGCCTTGAGATCGGCCTTGGAGGAAACGGGGGTGATGAGGAGATCGGTTGATGCCACGGCGCAGGCCCTTGAAGAAATGTGTCGAGCAGTTCGGCGCTTGTTTGCGGAATGTCAATCTCGGGCCGGGGCAGGAGTGCTAAGTGGGTGAATATGTCACGTTGCTGCCACGATTGCAGCGCATTTGGAGTGTAGGGAAGGCAGCATGACTGTGCATGATCCCATATTGGCCGCCGCGTCGCGCACGCGGTCGGCTATACCCGACGATACGAAGATGCTGCGCGCTGCCGCAGATCTGACGCGCACCCTGTCGACCGCGAACCCGGCCATCTACTGGCCGGACATGCTGGCGTCGGCGCTGATCGGCTATGGCGCGCTGGCCGGCGCGATATTGGCCCAGAATGTGGCGATCGCGATCGGCTGTGCCCTGTTGTCGATGATGGCGCTCTATCGCGCGGCCAGCTTCATCCACGAGCTGACCCATATCCGCAAGGGCGCACTGCCCGGCTTCCGCTTCGGCTGGAATTTGCTGCTCGGCATTCCGCTGATGATCCCGTCCTTCCTGTATGAAGGCGTGCATACCCAGCATCATGCCCGCACCCGTTATGGCACGGCGGAAGACCCGGAATATCTGCCGCTGGCGCTGATGAAGCCCTGGTCGCTGCCCTTGTTCATCGTGGTGGCCGCGCTGGCGCCGATCGGCCTGATCCTGCGTTTCGGCGTGCTGACGCCGCTCAGCCTCCTCGTCCCGCCGCTGCGGCGCAAGGTGGTGGCGGAGTTTTCGGCGCTGTCGATCAATCCCGCCTATCGCCGTCGCGCGCCCGAGGGCGCGTTCGCCCGCATGTGGCATTGGCAGGAAGCGGGCGCCTGCCTGTTCGCGCTGGCGCTGGTCGGCAGCGTCTTCGCCTTCGGCTGGAAGCCTTTGCTGGTCTATATGGCGATCCATTCGGCGATGACCGTCATCAACCAGCTGCGCACGCTGGTCGCCCATCTGTGGGAGAATGAGGGCGAGGCGATGACCGTGACCGCGCAATATCTGGATTCGGTCAATGTGCCGCCGCCCGGCACGCTGCCCGAACTATGGGCGCCGGTCGGCCTGCGCTATCATGCGTTGCATCATCTGCTGCCGAGCGTTCCCTATCATAATCTGGCGGCCGCCCATCGGCAGCTGATGGCGACGCTCGACATCGACTCGCCCTATCGCCAGGGCAATTATACCGGCATGTTCCCGCTGGTCGCCAAGATCGCCCGGAGCACGATGCACGCGCGCTGATCGCGGCGGATCGGGACAGGAAAAAAGGCCGGTGGAAACGCCGGCCTTTTTTGTGGGCGGACGGGGGCGGGTTGCGCGGCGACCGTGGGGCGACGCTTTTGCTGCGATCGGTTGGCCGTGATTTAATCGGCAAAGCGGAGGGCCAGGCTTCC